>NZ_JABMCA010000024.1:0-127888 GCF_014706005.1 Actinomadura sp. RB99
GTCCCGGTCGACGCGCAGCGTCCCGGCAGCGTGCAGCAGCGCGTCGCGGGCCGCGGCGAGCGCCCGCAGCCGGGCGCGGTCGGCGGGCGCCGGGCCGCCGCGGATCCCTTCGGCGAGCCACAGGATCCGTTCCGTGCACTCCTCGATGACGGCGCCGAACAGCGGGCTGCGGGCCGTCCCGAGGACGTGGTCGTGCCGCCACAGGCCGAGGACGACGTCCAGCGCGCGGCCGAGCGCGCCGAGGTCGGACGCGCCCCCGATCCCGGCGGCGATGGACGAGGCGATGCGGCCGGACTGGCCGGCGCAGCCGCACAGCGCCGCGTCGAACAGCGACTCCGCGAGCCGCTCGATGTCGCCGCCCGCGGCGGTCGTCCGCTCGTCCAGCGCGGCCGCCGCGGCGTCGCCGAGGGTCGGGCCGTAGGCGCCCGCCTCGATCAGCGCGGCGAGCCGGGCGCCGTCGGGGTCGGACGGGTCGAGCTGCCAGACCTCCTCCAGCTCCGGGTCGGCGCCGGTCGCCGGGCCCGACTCGCGGCGGGCGCCGGGGACGCCGAGGACGCGCAGCCGGTGCAGCGCGCGGCTGCGCTCCAGGCCCCGCGCGGTGGTCAGCTTCAGCGTGATCCGGCCGCCGGCGGCGAGGCCGAGCCGTTCCAGCTCGGCGGCGGCGTCGTGGACGAGCGGCGGCGCGGGCGTGTCGCGGTGCAGGCGGCCGACGCGGTTCCCGCTCAGCGCGGCCACCATCTCGGCGACCGCGGGGTGCGCGCCCGGCGCGAGGGGGCCGCGCGCCGTCCACGGCAGCCGCTGGTCGAGGTCCTCGCCGACCAGCGCGGACACCAGCCCGTCGAGCAGGTCGGTGCGTGCGGGCGAGCGGTGCCCGCGCAGCCGGGTGAGGCCCTCGGTGAGGGTCCGCGCGGCGATCAGGTCGGCGGTCGACACCACCTGCCTGCGCTCGCGCAGCCGCGTCACGACCGTCTCGGTCAGCGCGGCGGCGGCGCCGTCCGGGCCGTCCTCCCAGAGCCGCTGGTAGTACTCCGGCGACGGCATGCCGGACTGGTAGCCGGTGAACGCGTCGAGCCGCCGGAACGAGTACGGGACGAGGAAGCCGCCGCCCGTCGCGCCCTCCTCCGGCGCGGGGACCTCCGGCCATCCGGTGCCGCCGGTGCGGGTGAGGGCTTCGAGCGCGGGCTTGTGGAACCCGCCGGTCACCACGACGACCGGCCGGTCCCCCGCGTCGGCCCGCGCCGCGCGGACCCACGCGGCCATGTACGACTCGCGCGCGGAGTCGTCGGGCCCCGGCTCCGCTTCGCCGCGTACCAGGTCGAAGTACGCGTCGAGGCGCGCGGGCAGGTCGTCGGCGTCGATCTCGAACAGGTGGTCCCACAGCACGTCGGTGTTGTCGACGGCGAACTCGCGGCACAGCCGCTCGGTGGCGTCGGCGTAGCGGCGCTCGGCGTCGGCGTACCGGTTGCCGCGCTCGGCGAACGCGGGATGCCACGCGGGCAGGTCGATGAACCGCAGCTCCGCGCCGGCGGCCCGGCCCGCGTTGAGCGCCGCCCATTCCGGCGAGTAGTCGCAGAACGGCGACCACGACGCGTGCACCCGCTCGGCGTCCCGGTGGAAGCTGTAGATCGCGATCGGCGGCGTGTGGCCGAGGAGCAGCTCGTCCAGCCGCCCGTTGAAGTCGGCGGGGCCCTCGACGAGCACGTACGCGGGGCGCAGCCGCGCGATGGTGTCGCGGACGAGCCGCGCGCACGCCGGGCTGTGGTGCCGGACGCCGATGAACGTGACGGCCATCAGCCGGGCAGCCGGTGCCGGGCCGCGTGCAGCGCCTTCCACTGCTCGCCGTCGCGCCGGCCGGCGGCCTGCTCCAGGTAGCGGCGCAGCCGGGTCAGGTCGTCCGCGCTGTCCTTGGCGGCCGTCCCGGCGAGGCACTCGACGATGTCGGCGGCGCCGCCGGGCTCGCCGCGCAGGAACCAGCCCCGCACGCCGACCGCGTGCGCGACCGACACCGCTTCCGCCGTGCTCATCACGGCCGACAGCCGGTCCATCGGCCGGCCTTCCTCGGTGGTGGCGTTCCGCAGCTCCCGGAACGTGGTGACCAGCACCTCCAGGACGTCGCGGCGCGGCGCGACGCCGACGCCGCTGCGCTCCAGCAGCCGCGCCGCCTCCCGCTCGACCAGGTCCAGCTCGGTCGCGAAGTCGGCGATCGGGAACACCGTCTCGAAGTTGAACCGCCGCTTCAGCGCGGCGCTCATCTCGTTGACGCCGCGGTCGCGGGTGTTCGCGGTCGCGATGACGTTGAACCCCTCCCGCGCGAACACCATCGACTCCGGCCCGGACAGCTCCGGGATGGCGAGGACGCGGTCGGACAGCGGCGACAGCAGCGAGTCCTGGACCTCCAGCGGGCAGCGGGTGATCTCCTCGAACCGGACGACCCTCCCCTCGGCCATCCCGGTCAGCAGCGGCGCCGGCACCAGCGAACGGGTCGACGGCCCCTCCGACACCAGCAGCGCGTAGTTCCACGAGTACCTGATCTGGTCCTCGGTGGTCGCCGCGCCGCCCTGGATCGTCAGCGTGGACGTCCCGGACACCGCCGCCGCGATCAGCTCCGACAGCAGCGACTTCGCGGTGCCGGGCTCGCCGACCAGCATCAGCCCGCGGCTCGTGGCGAGGGTGACCAGCGCGCGGTCGATCAGCGCGGTGTCGCCGACGAACTTGCGGGTCACGCCGAGCGCGTCGTCGCCGACGATGAACCGGCGGGCCCCGGTCAGGCTCAGCGCCCAGCCGGGCGGGCGCGGCCCGTCGTCGTGCTCGCGGAGCCGTTCCAGCTCGTCGGCGAACCGCACCTCCGCGGGCGGCCTCTGGTGGTCGGCGGTCTCTTCAGGCATGGTGTCCGTTCCGGGTCAGGCGGCGGATTCGGTGAGGGCGGTCAGGTCGGCGAGGATCTCGGACGCGGTGACCGGGTCGAGCTCGCCGAAGCTCGGCGGGTCGTCGTTCGAGGCGCGTGTGCGGTACAGGGCCGGCTTGTCGCCGAGCCACACGTGCCTCAGGGTCTGGTGGTCGGCGGACGCGGTGACGTCCCCGGCGTAGATGCCGGGGTCCGGCTCAACGACGACGCACCGGCCGCGGGCCGCGAAGCGGGAGACCCACCGCTCGACGCCGCCGTCCTGGGGGCGGCCGCGGTCCCAGCCGCGGCGCGCGAGCGCGAGGACCGCCTCGTACGGCACCTTCAGGTTCTCGAAGCGCCGCAGCCGCCCGCTCTCGCGCTCCTCGGCGGTGAGCGCGTGGACGGGCCGTCCGAGCTGCGGGAACGGCTGCAGGATCGCGTAGTCGGCGAACACCTCGGCCCAGGCCGCGACGCCCGCGCCGCCGAGCCGCACCGGGTGCGCGATCTCGACGGCCGCGTCCTCGCGGAGGTCGAAGGAGTCGTCACCGGAATCGGCGAGCGTGCCGTCCTCGGCGATCCTGAAGGCCGCCGCGCCGTCCCCGGTCGCGGCGGTCCAGACCAGGCCGCTCGCGAACCGCCGGACGAGCGGATGGCCGGTCACGAACGCGCGGAACTCGGCGGACGTCCACCGGCGCCGCTCCACCATCGCCTTCTCGAAGCGGAGCAGGAGCCCGGCGGCCGCGTCGCGGACGTCCTTCTTCAGCTCCGCGAACGCCTCGTACGCGGCGGGCGCGAGCGCGGGGTCGTCCTTCGCGCCGGGCTTCGGCAGCGCCTTGCGGGGTGCGCCGTCCTGGTCGGTGACGACCGGCCTGAGCGCCTCGTCGAACCCGACGGTGAAGCGGCGCGGGCCGTAGTCGAGCGTCAGGGTGCCGGCCGCGTCCAGGCCGAAGCCGGGGACGAGCCGGTCGGCGAGCTGGTCGGGGGTGAGGCCGAGGCCGCGAGCGGCCTCCCGGACCTTGCGGCTCGCGGCGTCCTGGACGCCCGCGAACCTCGACTTCCGTGCGATGCCGTCCAGCTGCGCCAGCGCGGCGTCGGTCCCGATCTCGGCGAGCACGTCGAGGCCGGTCAGCGCGTGGCCGTGCCGTCCCTCGCCCGGCCAGGCCCGGATGACGGGCGCCAGGCGCCGGGCGGTCCCGTCGTCGCCGCTCCAGCCGAGGCGGGCGAGCGCCCAGCCGTCCTGGGACGGCCCGCCGGCGTCCTGCCATCGGCGGAACAGCGCCCAGCCGAAATCCGCGAGCGACGCCGGGTCGCACGCCTCCTTCACCCTCGCCAGCCCGGAGGCGGGCGGCAGCGCGAGCAGCGCCAGGAGGTGGCGCGTCGCGTCGGCGGTGAGCGCGCTCCGGCCACCCGCGAGCAGGACCCGCGGCAGCCCCTCGAGGGCCGCCCAGCCGCGCGGCTTCGGCGGGCGGGCGAGGCCCGTCTCCAGCGGGTCGGCGGCGAGCAGGCGGGCGACCGCCTCGGCGGCCGCGTCGCCGTGCGCGGCGCGGGCCTCGGCCAGGACGGCGCCGCCACCGGACGGCTCGCCGCACTCCGCCAGATGCCGCAGCGCCCGCTCGGCGGACCGCCGCGCCGTCTTCGCGGTGCCGAGCGCCGCGGGGACGAGGTGGGCGACGGCGGCGGTCCCGTGCCGGCGGAACCACCAGCGGGCCTCGGAGTCTTCGCCGCGCCCGAGGAGCCCGCCCATCAGCACCGCCACCCTGGCGTCCAGGAAGGGCGCCAGCAGCCCGCCGGAACGCGGCGACTTCTTCACGAGGTGCGCCGCCGGCGGTACCGCGTCCATCTCGTAGCGGGCGAGCAGCACCCGCATCCAGCGGAAGGCATCGTGCCGTTCCGGCGCCTTCCAGCCGGCGAGGAGGGGACGCACGACGTCCTCGGGACCGTGCAGCATGGCGCCGACGGCGCCGTCACCGCCGTCCCGGACCATGCGGGCGAGCGTTTCCGCGCCGGCCTCCGGAGGTGCGGCGACCGCGCCAGGATCGCCGTCCAGCCACTCCTCCCGCTCACCGTCCCGCCAGGCGGTCCGCGGGTCCGGCGCCGCGAGGCCGGCGAGCACCGGCGGCTCGAACCCCTCCCACGGCGGCACCGCGAGGATCCCCGGCAGCTCCGCGGCGGACGCCTCCGGAACGTGCGCGCTCGCCCCGCCGCTCATCGGTCGGCCGCCTCGGCTCCGCGCCGGCGGGACCGCCGGCGCGCTCCCGCCGGGAGGTGATCTTCCATGCCGCCCAACGGTAGAGCAGCGCGCCGACAATCCACCGACGTTTAGTGACGTGCCCGGGAACGCCCCGAAACCTCCCCGGCCGGGGTCCGCAGCTCGCACGCGCCGTCCTCGCACGTCCGCTCAAGGCGGCCCCTGGACAGGGCCTCGGCGAGCCCCATGAACCAGCAGGCCGGGCAGCCCCGCAGCGCCACCAGGCCGACCGGCGCCAGGACCAGCCCGGCGATCCCGATCAGGGGGACGAGCGCGACCGCGCCCGCGAGCGCGCCGAACCCCACCGCGCCCCGCACCAGATGCCGTCCCAGCGGTTCACCGGACATGGCCGCCCTCCAGCGCCTCGTGGACCGCCGCCCGCGCCCGGTGCAGCCGCGACTTCATCGCGGGCACGCTCAGCCCGAGCGCGCCGGCGGTCATCCTTCCCGGGATCCCCTGCACGTCCCGCATGATCAGGACGCGCCGCTGGTCCGCGGGCAGCGCGGCGATCGCCGCCGCGACCCGCTCGGCCTCCAGCCGCCGCAGCACGTCGTCCTCCGCCGACGGCACCGCGCCGTCCGGGACGTCCCGTACGCCGAGCATGGGCCGCGCCCGGCGCAGGCACTCGTTGCGGACGATCCGGAACATCCACGACGCCAGCGCGCCCGACGCCCGCAGCGTCCCGATCTTCCGGTACAGGATGATCAGTGCCTCCTGCGCGGCGTCCTCGGCGTCCTGCGGCGACGCGCACAGCGCGTGCGCGAACCGCCGGACGTGCGGGTGCGACCCCGACACCAGCGCCGCGATCGACTCGGCGTCGCCCCGCTGCGCCGCGGCGACCAGCCGCTCCCCCGGCCAGGCCCGCTCAGCCACGCGCCCTCCTCCTGCGCCGCACGACGGTGGCGGTGCACGCGCACACCAGCACCGCCGCACCCGCGACGGCCACTGCGACGATCATGATGACCTCCGTTCCGTGCCGGCCGGTCCACCGGCACGCCCATAGGAGGCCCCGACCCCCCGAAAGGATTCGCGCCGTCCCCGTTTCCGCACGGAAACCCCGCCCCGCCGCCACCCCCTATCCTGCGCGGTCCGGCGTACGTTGGATGATCGGGGTGGTCGACCATGACGGACGACGTGCGGCGCATCGGCGACAACATCCGCGCCGCCCGGCGAGCACGGGGCATGTCTCTGGAGGTCGCGGCCGGGCTCTGCGGCCGCACGAAGGGATGGCTGAGCCGGGTCGAGAACGGGCGCCTGCGCCTTGAGCGGCGCTCCGACATCGCCGCGCTGGCTCAGGCCCTCGAAGTGTCGGCGGACGCCCTCCTCGGCATGCCCGCACCGGAGATCCGCCCCGACCGCCGCGAGTTCAGCCTCGTGCCATTGCAGAACGTGCTCCTCGACGCCGCCCCGGACGACCCGCCGGACGTCCGCGCGCGACCTGTGGCCTTCCTACGAGAGGAGCTGGAGCGCGTCGACCAGGCACTGAGGAAAGCCGAGTACGCGGCGGTGGTGCGGCTCCTACCCGAAGTCATCGGCGAGCTGTACGTGCACGCTTCCACCGGCACCGGCCCCGACCGGGACGAAGCCTTGCGGCTGCTGATCCGCGCGTGCGGCTCCGACGGAACGTGCACCCTGCGCCACCTGGGCGAGACGAACCTGGCCTGGATCAGCGGGGAACGCGCGCGCGAGGCGGCGGAGCTTCTCGGAGACCCGGTCTGGGTGGGCGCCGCCGCGTTCGGCCGCGCTCACGCCCGCAGCTCGACGAACAAGCCTCGCGCTCTCATGACCTCGGCGCGGGCCGCCGACACCGTCGAGCCGCATGTCGGTGACGACCGCTTCTCACGCGAGGTCTACGGGATGCTGCGCCTGTCGTCCGCCCTGGCCTGCCAGGTGGTGGACGACCATGACGGCGCCAGGCAGCACGCCGCCGAAGCGGCGCGCATCGCTGAACCCTTGGGTGACGCCCCGGACGCCTGGGAACTGTTCGGCCCCGCCAACGTCGGCGTCTGGCGCACGTCGCTCGCCGTGGAGGCGGGCGAACCCGGCGAGGCCCTGACGCACGCGGACGCGGTCGAGCCGCGTGCCCTCGCGTCCAACAACCGGCGCGGCGCCCTGCGCATCGAGCGGGCCCGTGCCCACGCGATGCTTGGGCACAACGCGGAAGCCGTGCGCGAACTGCGTCAGGCCGAACGTCTCTCCCCGCAGCAGGTGCACAACCATCCCTTGATCAGGGACCTCATCGCCGACCTGCTCACCCGCGCTCCGGGCCGCGACTTGCGCGGGCTGGCCTGGCGCATGAACCTCGCCTGAGCGTTGAGTCGCGGCGGGTTTCGGGGGCGAAACCGAGGACCCGGAACCGTACTTAGCGTGTTCGTCTCGTCACGGAATGCGAGACGGATGCGGAGGGTGCATGAGGCGGGGGTGTTGCGAGCCGCCGGTGCTCTACTCGTGGGACGTGCCGGAGGCGTCGGCGGGCGGGGTGTCGGACGACTGGGCGACCGTGGCGCGGCATGTGGACGCCGCGCTGCGCGGGGCGCCGGGAGGGGCGCGCGGCGTCGTCCGGCGGGTGCGGGTCAGCCTCATCGGGCGCGGCGCGTACATCGACCTCGGCGAGGTCGCGGAGGCGGCGCGGCTGGACGGCGGCGTCGTGTGGACGGCCCGGTGAACGCGCTGCGGTACCTCGACGCGCTGGCGGGCGAGCTCGCCGGGAAGGGGCGGACGGTCGCGCTACGGCTCGGGGATCCGCCGCTGCTGCGGTTGTCCCACCGGTCGGCGCCGCACGTCGGGGAGAGTGTCATGGTGGTGGTCGTGGACGGGACGCCGTGGTTCCGTGATTCGGTGGGACGGCTCGTGGGGCCGTGCTCGGACGTGCGGGCGGCCGGCGTCGTGGTAGGGCGGGCTGTCGGGCGGGGGCGTCTTCGTGCTGGTGGGAGGCGTGCGGAACGATGGTGGCGACGAAGAGGAGGACGTGTGACGCGTGAGCTTGGGGACGGGACGCTGGCGGTGGGGGCCGGGAGGCCGCCCGCGAAGAAGTACGCGCCGCCGTTGCCGGGGCCGGTCTTCGCGGCGCATTTCCATCTGCCGGGCGAGCCGGTCGGGCCTTACACGTACGGGCGCGACACCAATCCGACATGGACGCTGCTGGAAGCGGCGATCGGAGAACTGGAGGGCGGCGCCGAGGTCGTTTCCTTCTCGTCGGGAATGGCGGCGATCGCGGCGGTGGTGCTGTCGCAGGTGCGGTCCGGTGACGTGGTCGTCCTGCCGGACGACTGCTACCAGACGACGCGGGCGCTGAAGGAGCGACTCGAATCGTACGGGGCGGTCGTGCGGATGGCGCCGACGGCGGGCGACGCGCAGATCGAACTGCTCGACGGCGCCCGGCTGGTGTGGCTGGAGACGCCGTCCAATCCGAATCTGGACGTGTGCGACATCGCAAGGCTGGTCGAGGCGGCGCACGAGGCGGGCGCGCTGGTCGCGGTCGACAACACCCTGGCGACGCCGCTCGGACAGCGCCCGCTGGACCTCGGCGCGGACTTCTCGGTGGCCAGCGACACCAAGGCGCTGACCGGGCACGGGGACCTGCTGCTCGGGCACGTCGCGACGCGGGACGCGGCGCTGGCGGAGAGCGTGCGGCTGTGGCGCAAGACGGTCGGCGCCGTTCCTGGGCCGATGGAGGCGTGGCTGGCGCACCGTTCCCTGGCCACGCTGGAATTGCGCCTGGACCGCCAGGACGTCAATGCGATGGCATTGGCGGAGGCGCTGCGGGAACGGCCGGAGGTCGCCGGGCTGCGGTATCCGGGATTGGCGGACGACCCGTCCCACGAGGTCGCGGCGAGGCAGATGCGGCGGTTCGGCTGCGTCGTCTCGTTCGTGCTTCCGGACGAGGCGTTCGCGGAGCGTTTCCTCGGCGCGATGCGGCTCGTCAACCAGGCGACGAGTTTCGGGTCGGTGCACAGTTCCGCCGAGCGCAGGGGACGCTGGGGCGGCGACGCCGTGGACCCGGGGTTCGTCCGGTTCTCGGTCGGCGTGGAGAACACCGGCGACCTCGTCGCCGACGTCCTCGCCGCCCTCGACGAGGCCGGGAAGGCCCCGTCAGCCGAGGCCCGCGAGGTCGGCGAGGATCTCTGACAGCAGGACCGGGTCGGCGGCGGCGAAGCCGTTCTCGGCGGGGAGCGCCGGGTCGTACTCGCCGGGCGCGGGTGCGATCCAGACGTGCTCCAGCCTCTGCTCGGGGTGCAGGTCGACGTAGCCGGCCACGATGCCGGGATCGAGTTGGACGACGACGTGGTGGGCGCCGGCGCGGCGGGAGATCCAGCGCTGGACGCCGCCGTCGAGGGCGGCGCCGCGCTCCCAGCCCGTCCGGGTCAGGCCGAGGATCTTCCCGTAGGGCACGCGCAGCCCCTCGAAGCGGGCGAGGCGGTCGTCGCGGCCCGCGCCGTCCGCGAGGGTGTGCACGGGGCGGGCGAGCTGCGGGAACGGCTGGACGATCTCGTAGTCGGCGAACACCTCCGCCCAGGCCGGCAGGGCGTCGCCGAGCAGCAGCGGGTGGGCGATCCGCACGTCCGCGGAGACCTCGAAGGCGTCGTCGCGGACGTCGGCGGGCGTGCGGTCCTCGGCGAGCCGGAACGCGGTGCCGCCGGACGTCCAGACCAGGCGGCGCGCGATGTGCCACATCAGCGGGTGCCGGACGAGGAACGCCGTGAACTCGGCGGGCGTCCAGGTGCGGCCCTCGACCATCGCGGTCTCCAGGCGGGCGATCTGGACGGACGCGACGGTGCGGACGTCCTTCTTCAGGGCCGTGAACCGCTGGTGGGCGGACGGGTCGTCGCCGGGGCCGGGCTTGGGGAGGGTCTTGCGGCGTCTGCCGTCCTCGCCGGTCACGTAGGGCCGGAGCAGCTCGTCGAAGCCGACGGTGAAGCGGCGCGGGCCGTGGTCGAGCGTCATCGTCCCGGCGTCGTCGAGGCCGAAGTCGGGGACGAGCCGGTCGGCGAGCTGCCCGTCGCTCAGCCCCTTGCGCGCGGCGACCTGGCGCAGCTTGGCCTGCGCCTGCCGCTGCAACCCCTTGTAGCGGCTGGCCCGCGCGATGCCGTCGAGGTGCAGCAGGGCGAGGTCGGTGCCGATCGCGGCGAGCGCGTCGAGCCCGGCGGCGGCGCGGTCGTGCCCCGCCTGACCGGGCCACTCCTTGATCAGCGGGGTGAGGCGGCGGACGGTCTCGTCGTCGCCGAACCGGCCGAGCGCGGGCAGGACGAACGCGGACCGACCCGGCGTCCCGGCGTCCCGCCACGCCTCGAAGAGCGCCCAGGCGAAGGCGGTGAGGGACGCCGGGTCGCACAGCGCGGCGGTCTCCTCGGCGGCCTCGTGCGCGCCGGGGAACGCGTCCGGGCGCAGCGCCATCGCCCAGAGGTGGACGAGGTTGCGGGCCGCGCCGGGCGGCAGGCGGCGCCCGTCCCGCAGGACGGGCCGGGGCAGCGCCTCGGTGTCCAGCCAGCGGGGCAGGTCCGGCGGCTTCGGCCGCTTGTGGGCGGGTTCGGCCTGCTCCGGCGCGCCCGCGAGCAGCGCGGCGACGGCCTTCGCGGCCTCCTCGCCGTGCACTCCGGCCGCGCCGACGACGTCACCTTCGATGAGGCGCAGGGCGTGGACGGCGTTGCGGCGCGGGCCGACGCGCTTGCCCAGCGCGTCCGGCACCAGGTACGGGACGGCGCCGAGCCCGTGCCGGGCGAACCACGTCCGGGACACCTTCTGCGCCGACTTGAGCCGGTAGAGCCAGTCGGCCATCAGCCGGGCGACGTCCGCGCCCAGGAACGGCAGGAGGACGGGCCCGGTCCCGAACGGGTTGGCCCGCGCCATCCGGACCGACACGTCCCACGCCGCCTCCTCGAAGCGCGCGACGATCGGCTTCAGCGAATGGTCGAAGTCCCAGGTCACCGGGGGCGGCTCCCAGGCGGCCAGCAGCGGGCGGGCGAGGTGCTCGGGCGCGCTCGCCAGGAACCCGGCCTGGCTCGGCAGGTACATCGACCCGTCGCGGACCTTCTCGGCCTCCCGTTCCCAGTCGCCGTCCGCCCACGGCCCGCCGTAGGGCCGCATCGCCGCCCACCGCTCGCGCTCGTCCGGCTCCCAAACGATGCGCCGCTCGCCCGGCGGTTCGAGGCCGGGCACGACCGTGCCCCCCGCCGCGCCGCCCGCCGCGGCCTTCGGCGCGGCGGGCTTGCGCAGCCACGGCGGGTCGACGAGGTCGGCGGGCAGCGCGTCGAGCGGCGCGTCCGGCACGGCGTCCTTCACGGCGTTCCTCTCAGCGGGCGTCGGCGGTGAGCGCGGTCAGATCGGCGATGACCTCGGACGCGGTGACCGGGTCGAGCTCGCCGAACGGCAGCGGGTCCCCGTGGTGCATCCACAGGTCGTCCTGGCGGCGGCACAGGCACACCTGCCGCAGCGTCTGGTCGCCGAGCGCGTCCGGTTCTCCGACGGGGATGCCCGGGTCGAGGTCGATGACGACGTGCCGGCCCGTCCCGGCGGGACGCGAGATCCAGCACTCGACGCCCGCGTCCTGCGGCGCGCCGCGCTCCCATCCGCGCTTGACCAGCCCGAGCAACCGGCCGGCCGGGACGGCGGCGCCCTCGAACCGGGCGATGTGGCCGCTCTTGCGCTCCTCGTCGGTCAGCTCGTGCACGGGGCGTCCGAGCTGCGGGAACGGCTGCAGGATCTCGTAGTCGGCGAACACCTCCGCCCAGGCGGCCACCAGGTCGCCGGCCTGCATGTGGACCGGGTGCGCGACGCCGACCACGACCGTCTCCGGAAGGTTCAGGGCGGTGTCGTGCACGCCCGCGAACGTGCCGTCCTCGGCGACCCGGAACGTGATGCTCTTGTACTGGTCCATCTCCACGGCGATCCACACCAGGCGCCGGACGAGGTGCCGGAACAGCGGATGCCCGGCGAGCAGGTCCCGGAACTCGGTGAGGGACCACCGGCGGTTCCGCACCATCGCCGTCTCCAGGCGGGCGATCAGGTCGGCGGCGACGGTCCGGACGTCCTTCTTCAGCGTGGAGAACGCCTTGTACGCGGCGGGCGCGAGCTCGGGGTCGTCCTTGGCGCCGGGCTTGGGCAGGGCCTTGCGGCGCTTGCCGTCCTCGTCGGCGACGTAGGGCCTCAGCTGCTCGTCGAACCCGACGACGAACCGGCGCGGACCGTAGTCGAGCGTCATCGTCCCGGCGTCGTCGAGGCCGAAGTCGGGGACGAGCCGGTCGGCGAGCTGCTCGGCGGTCAGCTCGAGCCCGGCCGCCACCTCAGCGATCTTGTCCTGGGCGCGCGTCCGGAGCCCCTTGAACTTCACCTTCTGCGCGATCGAGTGCAGGTGCATCAGCGCGACGTCGGTGCCGATCTCGGCGAGGACGTCCAGGCCGGTCACCGCCTTGGCGTGGCCGCCCTCGCCGGGCCAGGCCCGGATCACGGGGGTGAGGCGGCGGACGGTGCCGTCGTCGCCGAGCAGGCCGAGCTGCGCCAGCGCCCAGCCGTCCTTGGACGGGGCGCCGTTGGCCTCCCAGCGCCGGAACAGCGCCCACCCGAACCCGGCCAGCGACGCCGGGTCGCACAGCTCGCGGACGGCGCCGACCCCCGCGTAGACCTCGCCGGGCTTCGACATCGCCAGCATCGTCAGCACGTGCGGGACCGCCGTCTCCGGAAGCGCGCGCTCGCGGTCGCGGAGCAGGATCTGCGGCAGCATCCGGACGTCGGCCCAGTCGCCCACCGCGGGGATCTTCGCTGGGAGGATCTCCAGCGGATCGACGGCGAGCAGCGCCTCGATCGCGTCGGCGGCCTCGTCGCCGTGCGCGCGCGCCGCGTCCACGATGCCGCCGGTGCCGTGGTGGGACGCGACGAACCGCAGCGCGGCCTCGGCCGCCCGCCGCTCCGCGCCCGCCTTGCCGAGCGCGGGCGGCACCAGCGCCGGGACGGCCGCGAGGCCGTGCCGGACGAACCAGGCGCGCGCCGTGCGGCCCGCCTGCTTGAGCCGGACGAGCCAGTCCGCCATCAGCCGGGCCGTCTCGTCGCTCACGTACGGCATCAGGATCGCTCCGACGCCCGCGGGATCGCGCCGCGCCGCGACCACGGCGGCGTCGAGGGCGTCCAGTTCGAACCGGGCGACGACGACGCGCATCCACTCGTCCACGTACCAGGGCTCGGGCGGGTCCCAGTCGGCCAGCAGCGGCCGGACCAGTTCCTCGGGCCCCTCGACGAACAGCATCGGCTGCATGTGGTCGAGCAGTTCGCCCCTCCGGAACTTCGCGACCTGCGTGGACCAGTCCAGCCGCTCCACCCACCGCCAGTAGTGGTGCAGGTCGACCTTCCACTCCTCCCGCTCCCCCGGCTGCCACGCGATCGCGCGGATGCCGGGCGCGGGCAGGTCCTTGAGGACGACCGGCTTGGACTTCGCACGCGGGCGGTTCCAGGGCGGGTCCACGAGCAGCGGCGGCAGCGACGCGGGATCGGCCTCCGGGACGCGCGCGCCGGCGTCCAGCGCGGCCCGGACCGCCGCCCCCGACGCCTCGGGGAGAGCGGGGAGCAGCTCGTTCGCGAGCGCCGCCTCGGCGCGCACGTGTACCGTCAGCAGGTCGGACGCCGCCGGGCGGTCGGACGCGGCGGCGAGGAACCGCAGCGCCCGCGCCGGGAACCGCCGCGCCGCCGCCAGGACCGCGGCCTCGGCGTACTTGCGGTCGAGCCGGTCCAGCAGCGCCTGGAACGCGGCGTCTACCGGCAGCACGGCGAGCGCGTCGAGCAGGGTCCGCGACGTGTCGCCGTCGAGGTAGGGGTCGTCGAGCGCGTCGGCCAGCAGGTCCACGACCCCGTCCGGGCCGATCCCGTCCACGAGGCTGGTGATGACGGCGGCGCTCCGGCTCTGGAAGCCGAGGCCCAGACCGAGCGCGTCGAACTCCGCGCGGTCCGCCACCGCGCACTGGAGCAGCCACCGCTCGGCCGTGTGGACCGCGGCGGCCGTCGCCTGCGGGTCGGCGAGCAGGTCGGCGAACCAGGCGCGCCGCTCGGGCATGAGGTAGGAGGCGACGGCCTTCTGGACGAGGGTGCCGCGATGGCGCGCCAGCCCGTCCGCCGCCTCGGCGTAGACCTCGTCCTCCGCGGTGGCGAGCAGGGCGCGCAGCCGCCGGGCGCTGTCCTCTTGCGCCCATCCTCCCGACCAGTTCTCCTCGGGACGGCGCTCGCGCACCCCTTCCCACCGGCGCTCCATACCGACGACGTCGAAGGGCGCCCAGAGTCCGGCGCGGGCGACGTAGGCGCACGCGGCGAAGACCACGCCGTGCTCCTCGGCCCACGCGTCGATGAACGGGTCCCGCCGCGTGTACATGACCTGCCCGAGCGGCGCGGCGACGAGGGCCACGGCCGCGGCGCCGAGCGGGTCGGGCTCGCCGCGCAGGTACGCGCGCCCGGCCTCGGCCACCGCGGGCGGCGTGCCCGGCAGCGCGAGCACCGCCTCCACGTCCGGCCGGAACTCCTTCAGCATCGCCCTGGCCGTCTCGGCGCCCTTCCGGTCGGCGGGCACCGCCGGCCAGGCGTGCGGCCGGTCGCGGCGGGGGTGCAGCCTGCGCAGCCACGCGTCGGGCATCACCAGGGTGTTCTCGTCGGGGCGGGCCTCGGCCGCGGCGTCCGTCGTGCTCATGACGGCACCGTAGGGGAGATCACCGACAAACCGGCACCGGAACGATCAAGCCGGCGTCACGGGAAGCGGCGCATGTCCTCCTCGACGCGCTCGGCGGCCTTGCGGGCGGCGATGAGGACGGGGTCCCAGACGGGCGAGAACGGCGGCGCGTAGCCGAGGTCCAGGCCGGTCATCTCCTCGACGGTCATCCCGTGCCACAGCGCGATGGCCAGGCCGTCGACCCGCTTGGCGGCGTTCTCCTCGCCGACGATCTGCCCGCCGAGCAGCCGCCCGGAGCGGCGCTCGGCGATCAGCTTGGTCTTCATGGCGGTGGCGCCCGGGTGGTAGCCGGCGCGGGTCGTGGACTCGACCACGACGCTCAGCGCGTCGAACCCGGCGGCGGCCGCCTCGCGCTCGTTCAGGCCGGTCCGCGCGACCTCGACGTGGCAGATCTTGGAGACGGCGGTGCCGACCACGCCGGGGAACGTGGCGTAGCCGCCGCCGAGGTTGATCCCCGCGACGCGGCCCTGCTTGTTGGCGTGCGTGCCGAGCGCGATCGCGACCGGCAGGCCGGAGACGAGGTGGCGGGTCTCGACGCAGTCGCCCGCCGCCCACACCCGCTCGGTCCGGGTCCGCATCCGCCGATCGGTGACGATCCCGCCGGTCGGGCCCGTCTCGATCCCGGCGGCGCGGGCGAGGTCGCTGCCGGGCCGGACGCCGAGCCCGAGGATCACCAGGTCGGCGGGGAGCGTGCGGCCCCCGGCGCGGACCGCCGCCACCCGCCCGTCCGGACCGGTGTCGAAGCCCTCGACCCGGTCGCCGAGGTGCAGGTCGACGCCGATGCCGCGGATCGCGTCCGCGACGAGCGCGCCTATGTCGGGGTCGAGCGTGCTCATGGGCTGCTCGGCGCCGTCCACGATCGCCACGTCGAGGCCGCGCGTCACCATCGCCTCGGCCATCTCTAGGCCGATGTAGCCGCCGCCCACGACGACGGCGCGGCGCGGCTTCTCGCGCTCCAGCACGCGGCGGATGGCGATCCCGTCGTCGAGGACCTGGACGCCGTGCACCCCCTCGGCGTCGGCGCCGGGCAGCCGCGGGCGGGTCGGCACCGCGCCCGTCGCGATCATGAGCTGGTCGTAGGGCTCCCAGGTCTCGCCGCCGCCGTCCACGTCGCGGACGCGCACCCGCCCGCGCTCCGGGTCGATCTCCGTCGCCTCCGTGCACAGGCGCAGGTCGATGCCCCGGTCGCGGAACTCGGCGGGCGTCCGGGCGATCAGCGCGTCCGCGTCGTCGACCACGCCGCCGACGTAGTACGGGATGCCGCACGCCGAGTACGACGCGAAATGCCCGCGCTCGACGACCGTGACGTCCAGCTCGCCGGGCCCGCGCCGCCGGCGCGCCTGCGACGCGGCGCTCATCCCGGCCGCGTCGCCCCCGATGACGAGCAGCCGCTCGCGTCCTGCCATGGGCACCTCCCGAAGATCGCTCCCCGAGCGTATCCGCGGCGCCCCGCCGGCCGGACGCGGCACCGATCGGACACGGCGCTGATCGGACGCGGCGCTGATCAAGCACGGCACCGGTGCGGCACGGCGCCGGTCAGAGGCGGTAGACGCGGCGGGCGTTGCCGGACGCGACGAGCCCCGCGACCCGCTCGGCGTCGGCGGACGTCCAGGCGCCGTCCTCGACGCCGCCCGCGAGGAGCCCCGCGAGGCCGCGCCGGAACAGCAGCGCGCCCAGGTGGTACAGCTCGGCCAGGCCGAACGCGTCGGAGGAGTACAGCACCTTGCCGAACGGGGCGAGCTCCAGCAGCTCGGCGATCAGCGCGGGCGCCCGGTGCCCGAGGTTGTGCGTGGCGAGCCCCGCGTCCACGTACACGTTCGGGAGCACCTGCGCGAGGTACCCGGCCTGCCGGTGGAACGGGTAGTTGTGCAGCAGCAGCGCGGGGGCGCCCGCCGCGTCCATGGCCCGCAGCAGCGAGATGAGCAGCAGCGGGTCGCCGCGGCGCAGGTCGGCGTCGACGTCCCCGTACCCCACGTGGAACTGCACCGGCAGCCCCAGGTCGACCGCGCACCAGATGAGGAAGCGGTGCAGGATCTCGTCGCAGACCCGCATCTCCTCCTGGCGCAGCAGGATCCCGGCCGCGCCGGTGACCTCCGCGTCCGACGGCCGCACCCCCGACAGCTCCAGCCCGGCGCGGTACGCGGCGATCGACTTGGCGCCCGCCGCGTCCGGCGCGCGGGCGGCGAGCCGGGCGCGGACCTCGTCGGCGAACCGGTGGGGGTCCACGCCGTCCGACAGGACCTGCTCGGCGACCGTCTCCAGCCGGACGATCTCGTGCGCCCGCGCCCCGGCCAGCCGCCCGAGGGCGGGCGGGTCCAGCAGGGCGCGCGGCGCGTAGCCGGTGTCCACGCACAGGGCCTCCAGCCCGGCGGCGGCGAGGAACCGGCGGTTCACCTCCGCCGCGCCCAGCTCGGCGCGGCGGGCGAGGTAGGCGTCCGGCTCCGCGTGCGCGTCCAGGTCCAGGACGGGCGCGCACCAGCGCCGCAGCGCGAAGCCGACCTGCGTGTCGAACATGCTCGTCCCGGGCGGCCCGCCCGACCCGGCCTCGGTGAGCATCGCCTCGAACGCCGGGCGGTCGAGGTCGTCCTCGTACACGCCGTGGCAGTGGTGGTCGATCAGCGGCAGCGACTCCAGGTATTCGAGCACCCTCCCTACGTCCCCGGAAACGCGGCGGCGTCCCTGAAATCGCGGGGCGTTCTTCCTACGATGCCTCTGCGGGCACCCGCCCTGCGGGAAGGCCCGCGTCCGCCGCCATGACCGGGAGCCGCACCGTGGAACAGACCTTCGACACCGTCCTCGACGGGCAGGAGCGCGCCCGGCGGGGCGCGCGGGCGGCCGAGGCCGCCCGGCGGCTGGCCGGGGAGGACATCGCCGCCGTCGCGCTGACCTGGGTGGACGTCAGCGGGATCACGCGCACCAAGACCGTCCCGGTCGGGCGGCTGGAGCACGCGGCGACCTGGGGCGTCGGGATGTCTCCGGTGTTCGACGTGTTCCTGCTGGACGACTCGATCGTGTCCGGCCGGTACGCCGGCGGCCCGGTCGGCGACCTGCGGCTGCACCCCGACCTGGACCGGCTCGTCCCGCTGGCGGCGCTGCCGGGCTGGGCGCACGCCCCCGCCGACCGGTACGCGCAGGACGGCGCCGCCCACCCGCTCGACGCGCGGGCGCTGCTGCGCCGCGAGACCGACCGGCTCGCCGCGGGCGGCTGGGCGGCCCGGACGGCGTTCGAGATCGAATGGGCGGTGTCGGCCACCCCGGACGAGTTCACGCCCGCCTGCCACGGCCCGGCGTACGGGATGACCCGCGTCAGCGAGCTGGCCGGCTACCTGCGAGCGCTGCTCATCGCGCTGGACCGGACGGGCGTCTCGGTCGAGCAACTGCACCCCGAGTACGCCGCCGGGCAGTACGAGGTGTCGGTGGCGGCCGAGGACCCGGTCGGCGCCGCCGACACCGCCGTCCTGGTCCGGGAGACGATCCGGGCGGTGACGCTGGAGCACGGCATGCACGCCTCGTTCTCCCCGAAGGTCGTGGCGGGCTCCGTCGGCAACGGCGCGCACGTCCACCTGAGCCTCTGGCGGGAGGACACCGGGGACGGCCCGGCGAACGCGATGGCGGGCGGTCCGGGGCCTTGCGGGATGACGGACGCGGGCCAGGCGTTCGCGGCGGGGATCCTGGACCGGCTGCCCGCGCTGCTGGCGATCGGGGCGCCGGCGGCGGCGAGCTACCTGCGGCTCGTCCCGTCGCACTGGGCGGGGGCGTTCGCGTGCTGGGGGCTGGAGAACCGGGAGGCGGCGCTCCGGTTCGTCACCGGCGCGGAGGGCGAGCGCGACCATGCGGCGAACCTGGAGATCAAGTGCTTCGACGGGGCCGCGAACCCCTATCTCGCGCTCGCGGCGCTGCTGGCGGCCGGGCGGGCCGGGCTGGACGCGGGGCTGACGCTGCCGGACCCGGTCGAGGTCGACCCGGCCGGGCTCTCCGGCGAGGAGCGCGCCGCGCGCGGCGTCCGGCCGCTGCCGGTCTCGCTGGCGGAGGCGGTGGCGGTGTTCGAGGAGGACGCGATCCTGCGGGACGCGCTGGGCGAGGCGGTGACCGACACGGTCGCGGCCGTCCGGCGGGGCGAGGTCGCGCTGTTCGACGGCGCGGCGCCGGAGGAGATCGCGGCCGCGACCCGCTGGCGGCACTAGCGGCCGGGCTCGGGCGGGTCGGCGGTGCCGGCGGTGCCGGCGACGGCGCCGGGCGCGAACGGCTGGACGCGCACCTCCAGCTCGCCGCAGGCGCAGCGGGTGTAGCTCACCACCCCCTCGGAGGTGAGGTGCCGGGACAGCACCTCGTAGACCTCGGAGCGGGGCCAGCCACAGTGCGGGCAATCCTCCACGGCGCGTCCTCAGGGAAGCTTGTAAGGGTTAAAATCAGGATGCCATTTACAGGATGGCATGGGAGCGGGAGCCGGGGCAATGCGGATAACCGGGTACAAAAGCCACGGGGTGGCGGCGGCCGTCGCCCTGGTCAACGCCGTGACCAGCGCCGACGGCGACGACTCCGTGGACGCGCTGCGCGAGCTGCTGCGCGTGAACGGGTTCTTCTGGCACGAGTTCGACCCGGCCGACGCCGGGGAGTTCCGCCGGTGGGGGCGAACGCTGCGCCGGTTCTTCGACGCCGCCGACCTCGACGAGGCGATGCGCCTGCTGAACGGGCTGATGCTGGAGCTGCCGCTGCACCCGCACCTCGCCGAGCACGACCCGCACGGCGTGCACATGCACTACGCGCCGCCCTCGTCCCGGCTGCCGGACCGGTTCCGCGCGACGACGCTGATGCACCTCGCGGAGCTGGTCGTCGAGCACGGCATCGACCGGACGGGCGTCTGCGACGCCGAGGGCTGCGACCGCGTGTACGCCGACACGTCGCGGGCGGGGCGGCGCCGGTTCTGCTCGGAGTCGTGCGCGAACCGGACGAACGTCGCGGCGTTCCGCGCCCGCCGCCGCGGCTGACCGCGGCCCGCCGCCGGCGGCCGAGGCGGCCGGCCGGAGCGCTTCGGCACGCCCGATCGCGGGGTTTGCCGGGACTTTGCCCCGCATCGGGAAGGAAGCGGATCGGCGTCCTCTTGAGTATCGAGTGCCCGAAAGGGCATGCCGACCCACGTACCGCTGATCCCTACCCACGTGTGCACAGATGCCTTTCGTTTTCCGCCGTCCCGGCTTCCTCGACCGCCCCGGTCTCCGCGACCGGTCCGGCCGCGCCGTCCGCTCGCCGATCCAGGTGGCGACCGAAGCCCCGTCGTCGGTGTACCGGATCGCGCGGCTGACGCTCACCGCCGTCGCCGCGTTCCTGATCGCCCGGTTCGTGCTGCCGAGCACCGGCCAGCCGCCGCTGCTCGCGCCGCTGACCGCGCTGCTGGTCGTCCAGCACTCCGTCTACGAGACGATCAAGCACAGCCTGCTGCGGGTCGGCGCGGTCACCTCCGGGGTGATGATCGCCGTCCTGTTCGCCCACGGGGTGGGGTTCTCCTGGTGGAGCCTCGGCCTGTCGATCCTCGCGGCGCTGGTCATCGGGCAGGTGCTGCGGCTCGGCGACCAGTTGCTGGAGGTGCCGATCAGCGCGATGCTGATCTTCGCGCTGGGCGCGTCCAACTGGCCCGGCGCGACCGACCGGATCCTGGAGACGCTGGTCGGCGCCGCCACCGGGCTGGTCGCCACGTTCCTGGTGCCGTCGGTGCGGGTGCGGCCCGCGGAGGAGGCCGTCCAGGACGTCGCCGAGCAGCTCCGCGAGCTGATCCAGGACATCGCCGACGGGCTGCAGGGCGACCGCACCGAGGGCGAGGCGGCCCGGTGGCAGGAGGAGGCGGAGCGGTTCGCCCGCGACATCGGCCGCACCGACCAGGACCTGCGGGACGCGGAGGAGAGCGTCCGGCTCAACCCCCGCACCCAGGCGCGGCGGCTGGTGGACGCGGGCGTCGCGCTGCGCAACGCCGTCGAGACGATGGAGCACTTCACGCTGTCGCTGCGCGGGCTGACCCGGTCGCTGGCCGACGACGAGCGGCTCGGCCCGCGCGGCCGGCTGCTCACCGATCCGACGCTGCGCCGCCAGCTCGGCGACGCGCTGGCCGGGATCGCCGCGAGCGTCGCCGCCTACGGCCGGCTGGCCCGCTCGGACCTGGCCACCGACGCCCGCCCGTACCTGGCGGAGAACGAGCTGGAGGTGCGGGTGGACATCGCCCGCGAGCGGCGCGCCCGGCTCACCCGCAGCCTGCATGAGCGGGCCGCGGCGGGCGACCTGTGGCCGCTGTACGGCGAGGTGTCCATGGACATCGACCGGCTGATCGAGAACCTGCGCGTCGAGCACCGCGCCCGCGCCCGCGAGCACTGGCGGCGGCACCGGGGCGCGACCCGGCACCTGCCGGAGCGGCCGGTCCGGGTCGTCCAGCAGGCGGGGCACCAGCTGCGCCGCGCGGCCGCGTCCGCCGCCGCCGCGGCCGAGCGGACCGCCCGCGACTCCGACGACTTCTACCGCTGAACGCGGCGGGGCGCCGGCCCGGCTAGTTTGGGATCATGGCGACGTTCCGGGTGCTGATGATCTGCGGGAGCCTGCGCAAGGGCTCGACGAACGAGGCGGCGCTGCGCACCGCCCTGGCCGTGGCCCCGCCCGTACTGGACGGGACGATCTACACCGGAATGGGCGATCTCCCGCACTTCAACCCCGACGACGACCGGGAGCCGCTGCACCCGGCCGTGGCGGGCCTGCGCGCCGCGATCGGCGCGGCGGACGCCCTGCTGCTGTGCACGCCCGAGTACGCAGGCGCGCTGCCCGGCTCGTTCAAGAACCTGCTGGACTGGACGATCGGCGGCGGCGAGATGTACGGCAGGCCGGTCGCGTGGATGAACGTCGCGTCGCCCGCCGCCCCGGCCGGGGGCGAGGACGCGCACGCGTCGCTGCGCAAGGTGCTCGGCTACGCGAGCGCCGAGATCGTCGAGGCCGCCTGCGCCCGCGTCCCGGTCACGCGCCCGGACGTGGGCGAGGACGGCCTCGTCCACGCCGACGCCCTACGCGACCAGATCGCCGGAGCGCTCGGCGCGCTCGCCGCCCACCTCGCCGCCCCGCGCCCGTAGGCGGAGCGCCAGCAGGAGCGCGGGCAGGGCGCCGAGGACGGCGATGCACGCCGCGGTGACGAGCATCGCGCCCAGCCCGCCCAGCCGGTACGGGACGCCGAGCACGGCGACGCCCGCGGCGATCCCGGCCTGCTTGGCGGCGCTGGTGATGCCGCCCGCGACGCCCGCGCGTTCCGGCGGCGCCGCCGCGAGCGCGACCTGGCTGGAGACGAGGTTGCCGATCCCGCCGAGGCCGCCCACGACGAACCCGGGCACCAGCGCCGGCCACGAGCGGGCCGGGTAGGCCGCCAGGAGCAGCAGCGAGGACACCGCGATCAGCAGCGGGCCGAGCGCGACGAGGACGGCCGGCGGGAACCGGTGCGAGACGCGGGCGAGCAGCAGCGGCGTCGCGAGGGCGGGGAGGCTGTAGGTGAGGAACCACGTCCCGGCCCGCGCCGGCGAGGTGCTCATCTCGCCCTGCGCGTAGAGCGAGAAGTAGCCGAGGGCGGCGGCTCCGGCCGCGTGGTAGGCGAACGCGGCCGCCGCGTTGGCCGCGTAGAGCCGGTCGCGCAGCAGCGACAGGTCGATCATCGGCTCGGGGACGCGGCGCACCGCGAGCACGGCGGCCCCCACGGCGGCCGCCGCCAGCGGGAGCAGCACGCCGGGGGCGTTCCAGCCGAGGCGCGGCCCCTCGATCAGCGCCCACATCGGGCCGCCGAGCGCGGTGGTGAGGCAGGCCGCGGCCACCGCGTCGAACGGGCGGGGCCGGGGGTCGCGGGACTCGCGGACGGCCGGCAGGGCGACGGCGAGCGCCGCCAGCCCGACCGGCACGTTCAGCAGGAAGATCGCCCGCCAGCCGAACAGCCCGGTGAGGACGCCGCCGGCGAGCGGGCCGGTGGCGATCGCGGCGCCGGACGCGGCGGCGAACACGCCGATCGCCCGGTTGCGGGCGCGGCCCGCCGGGTAGGCGGCGGCCAGCAGCGGCGACGCCGTCCCGTACAGCACGGCCGCGCCGCAGCCCTGGACGGCCCGCAGCGCGGCCAGCGCGCCCGCGGTCGGCGCGAGCGCGCAGGCCAGGGACGCGGCCGTGAACGCGGCGAGGCCGGCCAGGAACGTCCGGCGGCGCCCGAGCCGGTCCGCCAGCGCCCCGGCGGGCAGCAGCAGGACGGCGAGCGCGATGGCGTAGGCGTCGATGGCCCACTGCACCCCGCTGAGGCCCGCGTCCAGGCGCCGCCGCAGGTCGGGCAGCGCGACGTTGACCCCGACGAGGTCGAGGACGAGCAGGTAGCCGGCCGCCGAGGCGACGGCCGTGGTCCACGCCGGACGGTGCGCGACGCGCATGGCGCCTCCTTAATATACAGCGTAGATATACGGCGTATATTAAGGGCTAGACTGCGATCCGTGAAGACCCCGGCCCAGCGCGGGCGCGGCACCCGCGGCCTCACCAGGGACGAGGTGCTCGACGCGACCGTGGACCTCGCGGAGGAGCGCGGCCTCGACGCGGTGAGCATGCGCGCCGTCGCCGACCGGCTCGGCGTGACCCCGATGGCCCTGTACCGCTACGTCGGTGACAAGCAGGGGCTGCTGGACGGGCTCGTCGAGCGCCTGCTGCGCGACATGCCGGACGACGACCCGGCGCTCCCCTGGCGGGACCGGCTGCGCGCGTTCGGGTCCGGCATCCGCGCGATCGCGCGCCGGCACCCCGACCTGTTCATGCTGCTGCTCACCCGCCCGACCGTCACCGAGGAGTCGCGCCGCCCGCGCAACGCGATCCAGGCGATGCTGCGCGACGCCGGGGTGCCGGAGGACGTCGTCCGCCCGCTGCAGCGGCTGCTCGACACGGTCGGCATGGGCCTGGCCGCCTCGGAGGCGAACGGCCGGTTCACCGGCGACCCCGAGGGCGTCGAAGAGGTGTACGACCTGGCGGAGGAGATCTTCATCGCCGCCATCGAGCGGTACGCCTCGTAACCGCACCGCGCATTCAGCCTCTCCAAAAATAGGGAGACCGGTCTATTGAATCGTTAGACCGGTCGGTCTAGAGTGGCGGCATGGCACCACGGGGCGAGACGAGAGAACGGGTCCTGCGGACGGCGGCGGAGCTGTTCCAGCGGCAGGGCTACCACGGCACCGGGCTGAACCAGGTGCTGGCCGAGAGCCGGGCGCCGAAGGGATCGCTGTACTTCCACTTCCCGGAGGGCAAGGAGCAGCTGGCGTCGGAGTCGGTGGCGCTGGCGGGCCGGGAGGTCGGCGACTCCCTCGCGGAGGCGGTCCTCGCCGCCGGGGACGCGCGGGCCGGCCTGGCGGCGATGGGCGGGTACTTCGCCCGCAACCTCCTCGACTCGGACTTCGCGAAGGGGTGCCCGGTCGCGACCGTGGCCCTGGACTCCGCCGCGGAGAGCGAGCCGATCCGCGCGGCGTGCGACACCGTCTACGGGGAGTGGCGGCAGGGCATCGCGCTGGCGCTGCGCGGCTGGGGCGTCCCGGACGACCGCGCCGAACCGCTCGCCGCGACGGTCCTGTCCTCGCTGCAGGGCGCCATCATGCTCGCCCGCGTCCAGAAGGACACGACCGTCATCGACACGGTCACCGCCCACCTCGCCGACCTCGTCGAGCAGACCACCACTCGCTGACCCGCGGCGAGCCGCCGCAGGTCAGCGCATACAGGGAGGCGTTTCGTCATGCGCGTGCACCATCTGGACTGCGCCCGGATGCGGGAGATCGAGCCCGCCGACGGGCCGGACAGCCCGCTGAGGCCCGCCCACGGCGTCAGCCACGTCCTCGTCGTGGAGACGGACGCGTCCGGGCTCGTCCTGGTCGACGCCGGGATCGGCACCGGCGACATCGCGGACCCGTCCGGGCGGCTGATGGACGACTGGGTGGAGATGACCCGGCCGGCGCTCGACCCCGCGACGACGGCCGCGGCGCAGATCGAGGCGCTCGGCCTGTCCCCCTCGGACGTCCGGCACATCGTGGTGACGCACCTGCACCGCGACCACGCGGGCGGGCTGAGCGACTTCCCCGACGCGGCCGTGCACCTGTTCGAGGCGGAGCGGGCGGACGGCGGCAAGACCCCGGCGCAGCTCGCGCACGGCCCGAAGTGGGTGACCTACGACAGCGGGCCCGGCGAGCACTGGAACGGGTTCGACGGCGTGCGGCCGCTCGACGGCATTGCCGAGGACGTCCTGCTGATCCCGTTGCACGGGCACACGCCCGGCCACGCCGGGGTCGCGGTGCGGGACGGGGACCGCTGGCTGCTGCACGCGGGCGACGCGTACATGTACCACGGCGAGGTCGACCGGCCCGATCCCGTCGGGCATCCGCTGATGGACCTGGTCCAGGCGAGCGGGGAGGTCGACCGGGAGCAGCGGCTCGCCGGTGTGGCGAGGCTGCGCGAACTGGTCCTCGACCCCGGCAGCGGCGTCGAGGTGTTCTCGGCGCACGACCCCTGGGAGTTCGCCCGCTACCGGTGAACCAACGGGGGCGCCGCGCCCGAGCCGGCGCTGGCCGGCCCTGATCAGCCGTCGTTCTTCACCGCAGTGCGATCGCGAGGGTGTCCGGGACTGTCATCACGAGACGTCCCGGGCGCCCTCGTCGGCATGCCCGGCCGGGACATCGGCTTCGAGTGAGCGGAGGAACGTGAGCCGTCAACAGCGCGTGCTCGTGGTAGGGGACACCGAGATAGCCCGCCGCACCTGCGGCGCACTGACACGGCAGGGGACGCGCGCCCTCCACCTGCCCCAGCCCGACGACCAGCGGCTCCAGAGCGCGCTGACCGACGACGTGGACGCGGTGGCGCTGCTGGTGCGCGGCGACGTGATCGCGCTGCGGTACGCGCTGCTGGTCGAGTACCTGCGGCCCGGGATCCGCCTGGTGGTCCTGCTGTTCGACCGCACCATCGCCGACCAGCTGCTGACGACCATGCCCAACTGCCAGATCACCTCCCCCGCCGACATCGCGGTGCCGGCCATCATCGGCGCCTGCATGGGCGACCCCGTCCTCGCCGTCGACACCGCGTCCTCCCCGCCCCGCGTCATCAGCGGCACGCCCGACGGGATCGACACCCGGGACTGGCGCCCGCGGCACCGCGTCCGCAACCTCGCCAGGACGCTCGCGGGACAGATCCGCCCGCACGACCGCACGAGCCGCCTCCTGCTGACCGGGCTCGGCGGGCTGGCCTTCACCCTGCTGGTCGAATGGCTGCTGGCGACCCTCGCGCTGCACGCCGACCCGCTCACCGCCTTCTACACGGCGACCCGGATCGTCGCCACGGTCGGGCCGGGCGAGACCGGGCACGCGCCCGGCTGGTACCTCGCCGCGGCCAGCGTCAACATGCTGCTCGGCGTCGTCTACACCGCGCTGTTCACCGCCGGGATCGTCAACCGCTTCCTGTCGGCGCGGAGCATCGACATCGTCGGCCCGCGGATCCGCCCGAGCCGGGACCACGTCGTGGTGGTGGGGCTCGGGCAGGTCAGCCTGCGCCTGTGCATGGCCCTCAGGAAGCTGGGCATCCCGGTGATCGCGGTGGAGCGCGACCCGCGGGCCGCCAACCTCCGGCTCGCCAGGTCCGCCGGCATCCCCGTCCTGATCGCCCACGCGCAGGACCGCGAGGTGCTCGCCGGGCTCGGCCTCGAACGGGCCCGCGCGCTCGCCGCGATGGGAGCCGACGACCTCGACAACGTCGAGGTCGCCATCGCGGCCCTGGCCATCGCCCCGCGCCTGCACGTCGTCCTGCGCGCGGGCGACAGCGCCGTGATCAGCGAGACGAGGTCGCTGTTCTCCATCGGGGAGGTCTGCGACATCACCGCCCTGAGCGTCCACGCCGTCGTCCACGGGCTGAACGGGCACTCCCCTCGCTTCGTCCACCCCTACCGCGGCGGCATCGTCGCCCATCCCCCCGCCCCGGCGGACGCGGACGCGCCGGCGCCCGACGCGCCGCCGTCCGAAGCGGAGGAGGCGACGCTCGTCTCCTCGTCGTCCGTCCGGTGCGGCTGCTGAGCCGCCCGCCCGCTACGGGTGGTTGAGGCGGTGGGCGAGGGCCGTGTGGCGGCGGCCCGCGCCCGCCGTGCGGACGGCCGCGGCGAGCGCCCGCCGCGACCCGACCAGCACGACCAGCTTCTTCGCGCGGGTGATGCCGGTGTAGAGCAGGTTGCGGCGCAGCATCATCCACGCGCCGGTCGTCAGCGGGATCACGACCGCCGGGTACTCGCTGCCCTGCGACCGGTGGATCGTGATGGCGTAGGCGTGCGCCAGCTCGTCCAGCTCGTCGAAGCCGTAGTCGATGCTCTCGTCCTCGTCCGTGAGGACGGTCAGCGACTGCTCCTCCAGGGACACGGCGGTGACGACGCCGACCGTCCCGTTGAACACGCCCGCCTCGCCCTTGTCGTAGTTGTTGCGCAGCTGGGTGACCTTGTCGCCGACGCGGAACACGCGCCCGCCGTAGCGGCGCTCCGGACGGTCGTCCCGGTGCGGGGTGAGGGCCTCCTGGAGCTGCGCGTTCAGCGCCCCCGCCCCGGCGACGCCGCGGTGCATCGGGGTGAGGACCTGGACGTCGCGGCGCGGATCGAGGCCGAACCTGCGCGGGATCCGGTTGGCGACGACGTCGACGGTCAGGTCCGCCGCCTCCTCCTGCTCGTCGCAGGCGAACAGGAAGAAGTCGGGGTAGCCGCGCGTCTGCGGGTGCTCGCCGGTGTTGACGCGGTGCGCGTTCACCACGATCCCGGACCGCTGCGCCTGCCGGAAGATCTTCGTCAGCCGGACGCGCGGGACCGCCTCGGCACCGAGCAGGTCGGCCAGCACCTCGCCCGCGCCGACCGACGGGAGCTGGTCGACGTCGCCGACCAGCAGCAGGTGCGCGCCGCGCGGGACCGCCTTGACCAGCTTGTTCATCAGGATCAGGTCGACCATCGAGCTCTCGTCGACCACGACGAGGTCGGCGTCGAGCGGGCTGTCCTGGTCGTACTTGGCGTCCCCGCCGGGCTGGAGCTGCAGCAGCCGGTGCACGGTCGCGGCCTCGTGCCCGGTCAGCTCGGCGAGCCGCTTGGCGGCCCGCCCGGTCGGCGCGACCAGCACGATCTTCGCCCGCTTCGCGGCGGCGAGCTCCACGACGGACCGGACGGTGAAGCTCTTCCCGCAGCCGGGCCCGCCGGTGAGGACCGCGACCTTGGACGTCAGCGCGAGCTTGACGGCCTCCTCCTGCTCGGGCGCGAGGGCCTGCCCGGTGCGCTTCTTCAGCCACGGCAGCGCCTTGTCCCAGTCGACGTCCGCGAACGCCCCGAGCCGGTCCTCCTTCGCGTCGAGCAGCTCGCGGAGGCCGCGCGCCACCGACCGCTCCGCCCGGTGGAACGGGACGAGGTAGACGGCCGGGATCGTCGCGGCGTCGTCGCCCTCCCCCGGGATCGGCTCGCGGACCACGCCCTCGTCGCGGGCCAGCTCGTCCAGCGCCGGGACGATCAGCTCCCGCTCCACGCCGAGGATCTTCTCCGCCGCCGTGACGAGGTTCGGCTCGGGCAGGAAGCAGTGCCCGTCGTCGGCGGCCTCCGACAGCGTGTACTGGAGGCCCGCCTTGATGCGCTCCGGGCTGTCATGCGGGATCCCCACGGCCTGCGCGATCGTGTCGGCGGTCTTGAACCCGATGCCCCACACGTCCGCCGCGAGCCGGTAGGGCTCCTTCTGGACGGTCTCCACCGACCGGTCCCCGTACTGCTTGTAGATGCGGACGGCGAGCGACGTCGAGACGCCGACGCCCTGCAGGAAGACCATCACCTCCTTGATGGCCTTCTGCTCCTCCCACGCGTCGGCGATCCGCTTCGTCCGCTTGGGGCCGAGCCCGGGGACCTCGACGAGCCGCTCCGGCTCCTCCTCGATGATCCGCAGGATGTCGGTGCCGAAGTGGCCGACCATCCGGTCCGCCATCACCGGCCCGATGCCCTTGATCATGCCGGAGCCCAGGTAGCGGCGGATGCCCTGCACGGTCGCCGGGAGCACGGTGGTGTAGGAGTCGACCTCGAACTGCTTGCCGTACTTCGGGTGCGACCGCCACCGACCGCTCAGCTTCAGGCTCTCCCCCACCTGCGCGCCGAGCAGCGCGCCGACCACGGTGAGCAGGTCGCCGCCGGTCCGCTCCGTCGCGACCCGCGCGACGGTGTAGCCGGTGTCCTCGTTGGCGTAGGTGACGCGCTCCAGCACCGCCTCCAGCACGACCGGACGCGGCGGTTCGGGCTGAGCCGGGTTCGGGGGGCGCGACGTCACGAACCTCATGATGTCGGATCCGCGGCACCGCTCCGACCCGATCCTCGACGGCTCGTTCGACATCCCGGCGCGGGGACGACGCGGGCGGGCGTTCGCGGGATGTGTCGGCGCAAACCTCCGGATCTCGGGTCCGTGCGGCGCGGCCGGGCCGATTTTCTTGATCGTCAGCGGAACATGCAGATCATCGCGGTCGGGAAGTGATCTTGTCGGCCGGACCGTGGCCGGATCCGGCAGCGGTTCTGGATCTTCCGTTGATCGCGACGTACGTTCCGGGCGCACCCGTACCGCACGTACTGGGAGGTAACGCTGGTGTTCCGCTCCCGAACCCCGGCACTGGCGGCCCTGAGCGCCGCCGCCGTCACTCTCGCCGCAGCCGCCCTCGACGCCGCCCCCGCCACCGCCCAGCCCGCTGCTGGGAACGATCCAATCGCCGGTTTCACCGCGCAGGGCTCCCGCTGGCAGCGCCAGTACGAGAAGCTCTTCAGCGCCCTCCCGTCACCGCAGGTGGCCCGCTCGCTGGACGCCGAGCTGTCGAGCGAGCCCGCCGTCACCACGACGACCGGCGACTGGCATCGCGTCCAGCGGATCGTGAAGCGGTTCGCGTCGTACGGCCTGAAGCCGTAGGTCAAGACCTATTACGCCTACACGTCCCTGCCGAAGAAGGTCAACCTCCAGATGACCGCGCCGCAGGCCGCGACGCTGCCGGTCAAGGAGAAGCCGCGGCCCTGGCAGAAGCACTTCGACGAGGTCATCCCCGCGCACAACGGGCTGTCGCCGTCCGGGGACGTGCAGGGCGAGGTCGTCTACGCCAACTACGGCCGCCCCCAGGACTTCGAGCAGCTCCAGAAGGCCGGCGTCTCGGTCAAGGGCAAGATCGTCCTCGTCCGGTACGGGCAGGTGTTCCGCGGGATCAAGCCGCGCGACGCCGCCCGGTACGGCGCCAAGGGCGTGCTGATCTACTCCGACCCGGCCGACGACGGGTTCGCCCGGGGCCCGGTGTACCCGGACGGGCCGTGGCGCGCGTCCGACGGCATCCAGCGCGGCAGCGTCGCGCAGATCCAGCTCGCCTCCGGCGACCCGCTGACGCCCGGCTGGTCGGACGACTCCCCGAAGGCCCGGCGGCTGAAGCCGTCCGAGGCGCCGATGCTGCAGGGACTCGTCCCGACGCTGCCGATCTCCTACGGCGCCGCCGAGCCGCTGCTGCGCTCGCTCACCGGCGCACAGGCGCCGGACGGCTGGCAGGGCGGCCTGCCGTTCACCTACCGCCTCGGCCCCGGCGGCACCAAGGTGCACCTCGACCTCCAGAACACCTTCCAGGTCCGCAAGCTGTGGGACGTCACCGTGACGATCCCCGGCAGCGAGCGCCCCGACCAGGAGGTCGTGCTCGGCGCGCACCACGACGCGTGGGCGTACGGCAGCGACGACAACCTGTCCGGGACGGAGAACGTCCTGCAGATCGGCCGCGCGCTCGGCACGCTCCTCAAGCAGGGCTGGCGGCCCAAGCGGACGGTCGTGCTCGCCACCTGGGACGGCGAGGAGTACGGCCTGTTCGGCTCCACCGAGTACGCCGAGCAGCAGGGCGAACGGCTCCGCAACGCCGTCGCGTACGTGAACATGGACGGCGCGGGCGGCTCCCAGTTCGGCGCCGAGGCGACGCCCGCGCTGGACCAGTCCGTCATCGACGCGGCCAAGGAGGTCGCCTGGCCCGGCACGAGCGGGACGGCCTATGACGCGTGGAAGGCGCAGAACGACGGCACGACCCCGATCGACCGCATCGGCGGCGGCTCGGACTTCCAGGCGTTCTTCCAGCGCTACGGCGTGCCCGCGATGAACCTCGGCTCCTCGTCGCCGGGATCGTCGGGCAACTACCACTGCTCGTGCGACGACTTCTACTGGATGTCGCACTTCGGCGACCCGACCTGGCAGTACCACGCGGCGATGTCCCGGCTCGTCGGCATCGCGGCGCTGCGGCTCGCCGACGCGGACGTCATCGCGATGCGGTACTCGCCGTACGCCGCCGAGACCGCCCAGTACCTGACCGCGTTCACCGAGCAGCAGCGCACGCGGCTCGGCAAGGTCGTGGTGGACGTCTCGCGCGACATCGACCAGGCCAAGGCGTGGCAGAAGGCCGCCGACGCGTTGCAGGCGCGCGCGCAGCAGGCCCTCGGCAAGGGCGACACGGCGGAGTTCCGGCGGCTGAACGCCAAGCTCATGCAGGACGAGCGCGACCTGCTGGCCCAGTCGGGCCTGCCGGGCCGGCCCTGGTACCGGCACCAGATCTACGCCCCGGGCATGGACACCGGCTACGCCACGCAGCGGCTCCCCGGCCTCAACGACGCGCTGTTCCTGCAGAACGACCCGGCGGCCGCGAAGGCGTACGAAGCGCGCCTGTACGACTCCCTCCGCGCGGCCACCCGCACCCTCACCCCGTAAAGCAGGGCCGCTCTGCGGCGCGATCCGCCAGGGCACCGTGCGGACCATCGCGATCACCGGACAGTCCCTCGTGATCATGATTCGGGACGCAACGGGAGGCACGATGGCCGCGGATCGGCTCAGCCGGCGCGACTTCGGCAAGATGATGGGACTGGCCGGGCTCGGGCTGACCGCGCCCGCCCTCGCGGGCGGGTGCGGGACCGAGACCCGGCGGGCCGCGCCCGCCGCGGGCACCCGGACCTGGCGCGTCAGCGGGGCCGCCGGGGCGGGCCTCGGCGGCTTCGACTCCGCGGTCAAGACGCTGATGCAGGCCCGCGACATCCCGGCCGGCGCGCTCGCCGTGATGCGCCAGGGCAAACTGCTGCTGGCGCGCGGCTACACCTGGAGCGACGACACGGCCCTGAGCGTCCAGCCCACGTCGCTGTTCCGGCTCGCGAGCCTGAGCAAGGCGGTCACCGCCGCGGCCGTCATGACGCTGGTCCAGGCCGGGAGGCTCGGCCTGGACGCGCCCGTGACGAGCCTGCTGGCGCTGGCGCCGCCGGCGGGCGGGTCGCTGGACCCGCGCCTCGGGCAGGTCACCGTCCGGCGGCTGCTCCAGCACCTCGGCGGATGGGACCGCGACATCTCCGGCGACCCCACCTACAAGGACCGCAGCATCGCCGCCCTGCTCGGCGTCCCCCTCCCCGTCTCGAAGGAGGACATGGTCCGCTACGGGGCGGGATGGAAGCTCGACCACGACCCCGGCACCACCTACGCCTACAGCAACTACGGATATCTGCTCCTCGGCCAGATCGTGGAGAAGGTCTCCGGCACGGACTACGCCTCCTACGTCCAGCAGAAGGTCCTCGGGCCGATGGGGATCACGCGCATGCGGCCGGGCAGGTCCCTCGAGAAGGACCGCGCGCCGGGCGAGGTCCCGTACTTCTCCCAGCGCACCGGGCCGTCGGTGTTCGACGCGGCGGGCACGACCGTCCCCGCGCCCTACGGCTCGTTCAACGTGGAGAACCGCACCCCGATGGGCGGGTGGCTCGCCTCCGCCGTCGACTACGTCCGGTTCACGAAGATCTTCGACGGCGGCACGGGCGTGCTGAACTCCGCGTCCCTCGCCTCGGTGTTCGCCAAGCCCGAGACCGGGCTGAACTCCGGCGGCTCCTACTACGGCTTCGGCTGGTTCGCCCGGGACGTCACGGGCGGCCGCAACACCTGGCACGACGGCGCCTACGACGGCACGAGCACCATCGTGACGCGCCGGTACGACGGCGTGACCTGGGCCCTGCTGTTCGACCAGCGCGACGACCCGTCCGGCCTGCCCTACGACTACACCACCTTCAGCGCGCCGCTGCACACGGTCGCGAACGGGCTGACGACCTGGCCCTCGGTGGACCTGTTCGGCACCTACTTCTAGGGCCCCGACGCTTCTAGGACCCCGACGGCATCCGTTTCGCGAAGTTCATGGCGGTTACAAGGCGATCATGGACATCGAGATCACGGCGGGGACGGCGGACGACATCGACTCTCTGGAGCCGCTGTGGCTGGCGATGCTCGACCACCACCGCCGCGTGACCGGCGCGCGGTGGCCGGTGCGCGGCGCCGCCGACTCCTGGGAACGCTGCCGCGCGGAGTACCGGACGTGGCTCGACGAGGACGGCGCCCTCCTGCTCATCGCCCGGCCCGCCGCCCCGGCGGCCGGGCCGGACCCGGCCGGGTACCTCGTCTGCCGGCTCCGGTCGTCGGGACCGACCTTCGACCTCGGCGCGCGGCGCGGCGAGGTGGACTCCCTCGTCGTCTCCGACGCGGTCCGCGGCAACGGCGTCGGCTCCGCGCTCCTCCGGGCGTGCAAGGAGGAGCTGCGGAGCCGCGGCGTCACGTACTGGTCGATCGGCGTGGTGGAGGCCAACCGGGACGCGGTGCGGCTCTACGAGCGCATGGGCTTCGGCTCCTGGAGCCGCGAGCTCCTCGCCCGCGTGGACGACTGAGACCGCCTGATCACCCGGTCGGCCGTGCCCCGCCGGGGGTCTCGCCCTTCGCCACCTCCAGGACGCCCGTCTCGGTGACCAGCGCGGTCACCAGGCGGGCGGGGGTGACGTCGAACGCCGGGTTGAACGCGCCGGCGCCGTCCGGGGCCGTCCGGACGCCGCCCCAGGCCAGCACCTCGTCCGCCGCCCGCTCCTCGATCGGGATCCCGTCCCCGGACGGGAGCGCCAGGTCCACGGTGCTCCACGGCGCGGCGACCACCAGCGGGACGCCCGCCGCCGCGCACGCCAGCGCCACGCCCAGCGAGCCGACCTTGTTGGCGGTGTCGCCGTTCGCCGCGATCCGGTCGGCGCCGATGACGGCGACGTCCACCAGCCCGCGCAGGATCGCGCCGGGCGCGGCGCCGTCCGCCTGCACCAGGCACGGGATCCCGGCCCGCACCAGCTCCCAGGCCGTCAGGCGGGCGCCCTGCAGCAGCGGGCGCGTCTCGTCGACGTAGACCGTCTCGACGCGGCCCCGGCCGTGCAGCTCGCGGACGACGCCGAGGGCCGTCCCCCACCCGGCGGTCGCGAGCGCGCCGGCGTTGCAGTGGGTGAGGACGCGCAGCGGACGGTCCGGCGTGCGGGCGGCGATCCAGTGCGCGCCGAACGCGCCGATGGCCCGGTTGCCCCGCACGTCCTCGTCGAGCAGGGCCTGCGCCTCGGCGACCACGGCGTCCACGCCCTTCGGGACGAGCGGGACGGCCCGGTCGACGCCCGCCGCGAGGTTGACCGCCGTGGGGCGCGCCTCCCGGATCCGGGCGATCGCCGCGTCGCGCGCCGCGCCGTCCCAGCCCTCGCGCTCGGCCTGGAGCAGCGCGACGGCGACGCCGAACGCGCCGGCCACGCCGAGCGCGGGCGCGCCGCGCACCACGAGCCGCCGGATCGCGTCCACGAGCCCGCCGACGTCCCGCACCACCACGTGCTCGACGCGCCCGGGCAGCACGGTCTGATCCAGCAGCCGCAGCCCGTCCCCGGCCCATTCCACGGTGCGCACGTCGTCGGTCATACCGCCCATTCTGCCTCCCGGACGCCGGGAAGCCTTACCCGGCAGGGCTTTCCGGCCGCCCGCACGCACCCGCTGTTCCATACCGTGACCTGCGGTAACTTGACAGGGGTCGAACCTGTGTTCGAAATTAGGCGGAGGGGCGCGAGAGGAGGGACGACCGTGCCGGAGGCGGCGCTGCGGGACCTGGCGAGGTCGCTGGAGCACGCGTCCGCGCCGCCCGCCCGCGCGGTCCCCGTGCTGCCCGCCCTGCGCCCGGTGATCCCCAGCGGGCTGCGCCCCGGCTCGCTCGTCGGCCTGGACGGGCCCGGCGCGGCCTCGCTCGCCCTCGCGCTCGTCGCGGGCGTCTCGCGGCACGGCGGCGAGGACGGCGCGGGCGGCTGGTGCGGGATCGTCGGCGTCCCGTCGTTCGGCGTCGTCGCCGCCGCCGGGATGGGCGCCGAGCCCGAGCGGCTGCTGCTGGTCGACGACCCCGGCGACCGCTGGCCGGACGTCGTCGCCGCGCTGGCCGAGGCGGTCGAGCTGGTGCTGCTGTGCCCGCCGGAGCGCCCCGGCGCCGCCACCGTCCGCCGGCTGTCCGCGCTCGCCCGCAAGCACGGCTGCGTCCTCACGCTGACCGGCCCCTACGCCCGCGACTGGCCGGGCGTACGGCTGCGGCTGCGGCTGGACGGCGTCGCCTGGGAGGGCGTCGGCGACGGCCACGGGCGGCTGCGCGGCCGCCGCGCCCGGGTGGTCGCCGAGGGCCGCGACGCCCCGGGCCGGGGCCGCCGCGCCGACCTGTGGCTGCCCGCCGCCGACGGAACCGTGGCGCCCGCCGCCCCGGCGCGGCGGCCGCTGGAGATCGTCCCGCCGCCCGCGGTGAAGGACGGCGCGCCCGTCCACACCCGCCGCGACGGCGCACCGGCCGCCGTCGCCGTCAGGGAGGGGATCGCGTGACGCGGGTGCTGGCGGTGTGGTGCCCGGACTGGCCCGTGACGGCCGTCGGGGTGGACGCCGGGACGGCCGGGGCCGTGGTGGTCCAGGGGCGGATCGCGGCGTGCTCGGCGGCGGCGCGGGCCGAGGGCGTCCGGCGCGGGCAGCGGCTGCGGGACGCCCAGCGCCGCTGCCCCGACCTGGTGGTGCGGGAGCGCGACACCGACGCCGAGGGGCGGCTCTTCGAGGCGGTCGTGGAGGCGGTCGCGGAGCTGGCGCCGCGGGTCGAGGTGGTCCGCCCGGGGCTGTGCGCGATCGCGGCGCGCGGCCCGGCGCGGTTCTACGGCGGCGAGGAGGCGCTGCGGGTCCTGGTGCAGGACACGGTCGTCGAGGCCGGGCACGACTGCGGGTCCGGGATCGCGGACGGCCTGTTCGCCGCCGAGCTGGCCGCGCGCGCCGGGCAGGGCGGCGTGGTCGTGCCGGAGGGCGGCGCGGCGGCGTTCCTCGCGCCGTACCCGCTGTCGGTGCTGGACCGCCCGGAGCTGGCCGACCTGCTGGCGCGCCTCGGCATCAGGACGCTCGGCGCGTTCGCGGAGCTGCCGTCCGGGCACGTCGCGGGGCGGTTCGGCGCGGACGGGGCGCTCGCGCACCGGCTGGCGCGGGGCGAGGAGCCGCGCCCGATCGCGCCGGTCCGCGCGGCGGCGGACCTGTCGGTCCGCGCGGCGTTCGACCCGCCCGCCGAGCACGCCGAGCAGGTCGTGTTCACGGCGAAGCGGCTGGCCGGCGAGCTGCACGACGGGCTTGCGGCGGGCGGCCTGGCATGCGTGCGGCTGGAGGTCGAGGCCGGGTTCGCCGACGGGCACGTCCTGCGGCGGCTGTGGCGGCACGACGGGCGGCTGTCGGCGCTCGCGGTCGCCGAGCGGGTGCGGTGGCAGCTGTCGGCGTGGCGGGACGGCCGCCCGGCGGCGGGCACCGACCCCGAGGGCATCGAGGCGCCCGCCGGGGAGGAGGCCGTGTGGGGCGGCGTGACCTGGCTGGAGCTGACGCCCGACCAGCTCGTCCCGGACGGCGGGCGGCAGGAGGCGCTGTGGGGCCGGACCGCCGTCACCGACCGCATCGCCCGCGCCGCCGACCGGATCCAGGGGCTGCTCGGGCACGGCGCGATCACCCGTCCGGTGCTCGCGGGCGGGCGCGGGCCGGGCGAGCAGGTCGTCCGGGTGCCGGTCGGCGACCTGCCGCCGGCGAACCCGCCGGACGGGCCCTGGCCGGGCCGGCTGACCGCGCCCGCGCCCGCCGTGGTGCCGGTCGCGGCGCCGGAGGCGGAACTGCTCGACGCGGACGGCGCCCCGGTGGAGGTGTCGGCGCGCTGCGCGGTGTCGGCGCCGCCGGCCGCGCTGCTGCTCGGCGGCCGCCCGTCGGCGGTGACCGGGTGGGCGGGCCCGTGGCCCGCGGACGAGCGCTGGTGGGACCCGGCGCACGCGCGGCGCCGCGCCCGCTTCCAGGTCGTCACCGAGGACGGCGCCGCGTACCTCCTGGCCGTCGAAGGCCGCCGCTGGCACGTGGAGGCCGCCTATGACTAGCGGTCCCCCTTCCGCCGGCTCGGGGGTGCGCCGTGGGGTGGCGTAATCCGGCGATCCCGTGGCGGGAGTTCGAGGAGCGGCTGTCGTGGCGGTCCGGGGAGCGGCCGCCGGACGAGGCGCGGGACGAGGCGCCGCCGGAACCACGGCAGGAGACGCGGGAGGCGCCGCGGCGCGCGGAGGGCGGCGTGCCGTGGGCGGAGCTGCACGTCCACTCGTCGTTCAGCTTCCTCGACGGCGCCAGCTCACCGGACGCGCTGGTCGCGGAGGCGGCGCGGCTCGGCGTCGAGACGATGGCGGTCACCGACCACGACGGGATGTACGGGGCGGTCCAGTTCGCGCAGGCGGCGCACGAGTCGGGCATCGGGACGGTGTTCGGCGCGGAGCTGAGCCTCGGGCTGCCGGGCCCGCAGACCGGCGAGCCCGACCCGGCGGGGCGGCACCTGCTCGTCCTGGCGCGCGGCCCGGAGGGCTACGGGCGGCTCTGCTCGGCGATCACCGGGGCGCAGCTCGCGGGCGGGCGCAAGGGCCGTCCGGTGTACGACCTGGACGCGCTCGCCGGGGCGCACGGCGGGCAGTGGGCGGTGCTGACCGGCTGCCGCAAGGGACCGGTCCCGGCGGCGCTGGAGTCCGGCGGCCCGGACGCGGCCGAGCGGGAGCTGCGCAAGATGATCGGGATGTTCGGCCGGGACAACGTGTTCGTGGAGCTGGTCGACCACGGCCACCCGGACGACGACGAGCGCAACGACGCGCTGTTCGCGCTGGCCGCGCGGGTCGGGGCGGGCGTCGTCGCGTCCAACAACGTGCACTTCGCCGCGCCGGGCGGCGACGCGCGGCTGGCGCAGGCGATGGCGGCGGTGCGCGCGCGCCGCAGCATGGACGACATGGTCGGCTGGCTGCCCGCGAGCGGCACCGCGCACCTGCGCAGCGGAACGGAGATGGCGGCGCGGCTGGCGCGCTTCCCCGGCGTCCTCGACCGGACGGCGGAGCTCGGCCGCGAGTGCCGGTTCGGCTTCGACGTGGTCGCGCCCCGGCTGCCCGACTGGCCCGTCCCGGACGGCCACACCGAGGCGACCTGGCTGCGGCACCTGGTGAAGGAGGGCGCGCTGAAGCGGTACGGGCCGCCGGAGCGCGAGCGGGTCTCCGGCGCGTACGCGCAGATCTCCAAGGAGCTGGACGTCATCGAGCAGCTCGACTTCCCCGGCTACTTCCTGATCGTCCACGACATCGTGGAGTTCTGCCGGAGAGAAGGCATCCTGTGCCAGGGGCGCGGGTCGGCGGCGAACTCGGCGGTCTGCTACGCGCTCGGCATCACCGGCGTCGACGCCGTCCGGCACGGGCTGCTGTTCGAGCGGTTCCTGTCCCCCGGCCGCGACGGCCCGCCCGACATCGACCTCGACATCGAGCACAGGCGCCGCGAGGAGGCCATCCAGTACGTCTACCGCAAGTACGGGCGGGAGTGCACGGCGCAGGTCGCGAACGTCATCAGCTACCGGCCGCGCATGGCCGTCCGGGACGCGGCGCGCGCGCTCGGGTTCTCCCCCGGCCAGCAGGACGCTTGGTCCAAGGGCATCGACCCCCGCGACCCGGTCGGGTCGGAGACCGACATCCCGGCGCCCGTCATGGAGCTGGCCGGGCGGATGCTGACGCTGCCCCGGCACCTCGGCATCCACTCCGGCGGCATGGTCATCGCGGACCGCCCCGTCGGCGAGGTCTGCCCCATCGAGTGGGCGACGATGCCGAACCGCAGCGTCCTGCAGTGGGACAAGGACGACTGCGCCGCCGCCGGCCTGGTGAAGTTCGACCTGCTCGGCCTCGGCATGCTCGCGGCCCTGCACGACTGCTTCGACCTCGTCGCCGAGCACCACGGGCAGCGGCACGACCTCCAGTCGATCCCGCCGGAGGACCCCGAGGTGTACGAGATGCTGTGCGACGCCGACACCGTCGGGGTGTTCCAGGTCGAGTCGCGCGCGCAGATGGCGACGCTGCCCCGGCTGCGGCCGCGCGAGTTCTACGACCTGGTGGTGGAGGTCGCGCTGATCCGCCCCGGCCCGATCCAGGGCGGGTCCGTCCACCCGTACCTGCGGCGCCGCAAGGGCCTCGAACCCGCGACGTGCCCGCACCCGCTGATGGAGCCGGCGCTGCGGCGCACGCTCGGCGTCCCGCTGTTCCAGGAGCAGATGATGCAGCTCGCCGTGGACTGCGCCGGGTTCACCCCGAACGAGGCCGACCAGCTGCGGCAGGCGATGGGCGCCAAGCGCGCGCCCGAGCGCGTCGAGCGCCTCCGCGAGCGGCTGCTCAACGGGATGGCCGAGCGCGGCATCCCCGCCGGCATCGCCGAGGACGTCTACGAGAAGATCCTCGGATTCACCGGCTTCGGGTTCCCCGAGTCGCACGCGCAGAGCTTTGCGCACCTGGTGTACGCGAGCGCCTGGCTGAAGCGGCACTTCCCCGCCGCGTTCACGGCCGCGCTCGTCCGCAACCAGCCGATGGGGTTCTACAGCCCGCAGTCGCTGCTGGCGGACGCGCGGCGGCACGGCGTCGTCGTCCGGGGCGTGGACATCAACGCCAGCAACGTGCATCCGACGCTGGAGGAGCCCGTCGAGGTGGCGTCGGACCATCCGCACGCGCCCGCCGCGCCGCAGCCCGCGATCCGCGTCGGCCTCGCCGGCATCCGCAACCTCGGCGAGGACACCGCCGAGCTGATCGCGGCCGGACGCCCCTACACGAGCATGGAGGACCTGGCCCGGCGCGTCCCCGTGTCGGCGGCGGCGCTGGAGGCGCTCGCGACCGCCGGGGCGTTCGGCTGCCTCGGCATGACGCGGCGCGAGGCGCTGTGGGCGGCGGGCGCCCTCGCCGGCACCGGCCCCGGGCAGCTCGAAGGCGTCACGCCCGGCGCGGCGGCCCCCGCGCTGCCGCCGATGACGCCGATCGAGGAGACCCTCGCCGACCTGTGGGCGACCGGCGTCTCCCACACCCACCCCGTCGCGCACGTCCGGGACGCGCTCGACGAGCTCGGCGCCCTGTCGTCCGAACGCCTCGCCGCGACGCCGTCGGACACCAACGTCGTCGTCGCGGGCCTGGTCACCCACCGGCAGCGCCCGCCGACCGCCGGCGGCATCGTGTTCATGACGCTGGAGGACGAGACCGGCATCATCAACGTCGTCTGCCCGCCGCAGGTGTTCCAGCGGCACCGCGGCCTGGCCGTCGACTCGCAGGCGCTGCTGGTCGGCGGGCGCCTCGAACGCGCCGACGGCGTCACCAACGTCCGCGCCACCCGGCTGCGCCGCCTCCCCGTCCCCGGCCGGGTCCGCGCCCGCAACTTCCACTGATCGCGGGCCGAACGCGGGCCCTGCCGGGCGCGTCCCACATGTGTCATCGTTGTCACGGAGAGGGTCGCGTGCCGCCGTGGAGGCGGCCGCCAAGGCGCGGCTCCGGCGAAAGGCAGATCGCCGATGGAGAGCCCACGCTCACAGCCACGGCCCACCGCACCCGCGCCGCGGGAGCTGGAGCCGGACGATCCGACGCGGGTCGGGCGGTACCGCATCGAGGCCCGGATCGGCGAGGGCGGCATGGGCGCGGTGTACCTCGGCCGCGACCCCGGCGGGCGCGCCGTCGCGGTCAAGGTCGTCCGCCCCGACCTCGCCGGCGACCGGATGTTCCTCGCCCGCTTCCACGACGAGGCCGCGCACGCCCAGCGGGTCGCGTCGTTCTGCACCGCGCAGGTGCTGGAGCACGGCGACGACCTCGGCCTCGCCTACATGGTCACCGAGTACATCGAGGGCCCCTCGCTGCTCGACCACGTCACCGCCACCGGGCCGCTGTCGCCCGGCATGCTGCACGGCGTCGCGGTCGGCGTGGCCGCCGCGCTGGTCGCGATCCACAGCGCGGGCCTGGTGCACCGCGACCTCAAGCCGAGCAACGTGCTGCTGTCCATCTCCGGCCCGCGCGTGATCGACTTCGGCATCGCGCGGGCGCTGGACGCCGCGTCCTCGCACACCCGGACCGGGCAGGTCGTCGGCACCCCCGGCTGGTTCGCGCCCGAGCAGATCACCGCGCAGCGGATCACCACGGCGGTGGACGTGTTCGCCTGGGGCTGCCTGGTCGCGTTCGCCGCGACCGGCCGCAACCCGTTCGGGCAGGGCTCCTTCGAGCTCATGGCGGCGCGCGCCGTGCACGCCGAACCGGAGCTCGGGCCGGTGCCGGAGCCGCTGGCCGGGCTCGTCCGGGCCGCGCTGCGCAAGGACCCCGACCAGCGGCCGAGCGCCCGGGAGCTGCTGCTCGACCTGGTCGGCGGCGCCGGCGAGGCCGACGTGTCGCACACCCTCGGCGCGTCGTGGACGACCCCGCCGGTCCCCCGGCCGGACGTCACGTCCCGCGACCCCGGCGGCGCGGCGCCCCGGCCGCACTCGCCCGGCGGCGCGGCCCCGATGCCGCAACCGCCCGCCGGCGGTGCCGGGCCGGTGCCGCATCCGGCGACGGCGCCCGCGAACGAGCTCGCCCAGGCCGCTCCGGCGCCCGAGAGCGAGCGCCGGCAGCAGATCCCGCACGCCCGGACCACGCCGTCCCACGAGGCGTACGCCTCCCCCGAGATCGGCCCGCCGCCCGTGACGGTGCCGCACGGACGGCGCGACCGCCGCGGGCCGGTGATCGCGGCGGCGGGCGCCGTCCTCGTGGCCGCCCTGGTCGCGGCCGGGGGCGCCTACTTCCTCACCCGCCCCGACGGCGACCACGGCAAGAGCGGCGGCAGCGCCGCCCCCGCCACGGGATTCCCCTCCGGGCCCATGCTGGTGCGGATCGACACCCGGCCCGGCTGGCCGAAGGACTGCCACGCCGACATCGGCACCTACACGCCCGGCTCCGCCGCGCCGAAGACGCTCGTCGGCGGCCCGTCCTGCGACACGCTCCCCGAACGCTCACCGGACGGCACGCGCATCGCGTTCAGCCGGTCCAGCGGCGGGACGAACTCGGCGTGGGTCATGAACGCCGACGGGTCGGACGCGCGGAAGGTCACCGACATCGCGGGCGGGCGGGTGACCTGGTCGCCCGACGGCAAGCGGCTCGCCTTCATGGGCGGCGCCGGCGTCGGCGACACCACCGGGACCCACCAGATCTACGCGATCGCCCTCGACACCCGCACGGTCACCCGGCTCACCGGCGACGACTCGGCCAAGGACGACCCCATGTGGTCGTCCAAGGGGCAGATCGTCTTCTGGAGCAGGAAGGACGGCGCCGAGCAGATCTACACCCTCGACCCCGACCACCCGTCGCGGCAATGGACGCGGCTGACCAAGGACGGCGTCCGCGCGGTCGACCCGGAGTGGTCGCCGGACGCCTCCAAGATCGCCTACACGCACGGGCCCTCCGCGACGAGCGACATCTGGCTGATGAACGCCGACGGCTCGAACCCGCACCCGCTCACCACGGGCGGCGCCCACGCCATGGACCCGGGCTGGTCCCGCAACGGCCGCTGGCTCTGCTACGTCAGCGGCCCGGTCGGCACGCCGGAGATCCACGCCGTCCGCGCCGACGGCACCGGCGACCGCGTCATCACCCCGGCGGGCCAGGTCCTCGGCCACCCGAGCTGGTCATGACGGCCCGCAGCCCGCACGCACGGCACCCGAACGGCGGTACAGCGGTCTAGCGGCCCGGCGTCAGCGGCGACGCGTGGTCGATGCGCCGCAGGATGACGCCCTCGCGCAGCGCCCAGGGGCAGATCTCCAGCTCCTTCAGCTCGAACAGGTCCATCGCCGCGTCGGCGACGATCGCGCCCGCGAGCAGCTGCGGCGCCCGCGACTCCGACACCCCGGGCAGCTCCGCGCGCTCGGCGGACGTCAGCTGCGCGAGCTTCTCGGTCCAGTCGGTGAGGTCGGTGTCCTGGAGGACGCGCCGCTGGTACGGTCCATCGCCCGAGGGCGCCGCGCCCGCGATCCGGGCGAGCTGCCGGAACGTCTTGGACGTGGCCACCGCGTGGTCGGCGGGCCCGTACCGGGACACCTCCCCGACGTGCCGGGCGATCTCCGCGCGGACGTGCCGGCGCAGCGCGCGGACCTCGTCGGCGGGCGGCGGGTCGGCGGTGAACCAGTCGCGGGTGAGGCGGCCCGCGCCGAGCGGCAGCGAGAACGCCGCGTCCGGCTCCTCGTCGATGCCGGACGCGATCTCCAGGGAGCCGCCGCCGATGTCGACCACCAGCAGCCGCCCGGACGACCAGCCGAACCAGCGGCGGACGGCCAGGAACGTCAGCCGCGCCTCGTCCTCTCCGGACAGCACGTCGATGCCGATCCGCTTCTCCGCCCGGATGCGGTCGAGGATCTCCTCGCCGTTGGCGGCGTCGCGGATGGCGGAGGTCGCGAACGCGACCAGGTCCTCGACGCCCTTGTCCTCGGCGACCTGCAGGGCCTCGTCGACGAACTCGCGGAGCAGGCGCTCGCCCCGCTCCGACAGCCGGTCGCCGTCCTCCAGGTGCGCGGCGAGGCGCAGTTCCGCCTTGTGGGAGAACGCGGGCAGCGGGCGGGCTCCCCGGTGGGCGTCCACCACCAGGAGGTGCACCGTGTTCGAGCCCACGTCAAGCACGCCGAGTCGCATGTCCCCGACGGTATCGGACACCCGCGCGGCGGGGACGCCAGACCGGCCTTCACCGGACGGAACACCCTTGCCACTACGGTGGGCGCATGGACGGGCAGGAGTCGCGGCGCTGGCGGGTGCCGCCCAAGGTCGTCGCGGCCAAGTGCGCGGCGGCCGCGGCGGTCGCGGCGGTGGCCGCGTTCAGCGGCGGCGACTCGGAGCGGCTGCTGCTGGCGGGCGTCGCGGCGCTGGGCCTCGCGGCCGTCGCGCTGCGGGACCTGCTGGCGCCCGTCCGGGTGGCCGCCGACCGCGACGGCATGACGGTCGTCACCGGGTACGCGGGCCACCGCCGCGTCCCGTGGGAGGCGGTGACCGCGATCCGGGTGGACGAGCGCCGCCGGCTGCTGCTGCACACCCAGATGCTGGAGATCGAGACCGCCGACGACCTGCACCTGTTCAGCGCCTTCGACCTCGGCGCGGACGTGCACGACGTCGCCGACGACCTCTACCGCCTCCGGGCCCGCACCACCCGCTGACCCGCCCGGCGGTCAGGCGGGCAGCTCGTCGGGGGTGGGGTAGGAGGTCTGCGCGCCGGGCTTGCGGACGGCGGCGGCGCCGACACGGGTGGCGTAGCGGGCGGCGTCGCGCAGGGAGTCGCCGCGCGCGAGGCGCAGGCAGAGCGCGGCGGTGAACGCGTCGCCGGCCCCCGTGGTGTCGACGGCCTCCACCTTCGGCGACGGGATCGGCGCCGTGCCCTCGGCGTCGGCGACGACGACGCCGTCCGCGCCGAGGGTGATGACGGCCGAGCGGGGGCCCGAGCGCAGCAGCGCCGCCGCCATCCGCTCCGGGTCCGTGCCGTCCGCCGTGCCGGGGCCGCCGAGCAGCCAGGCGGCCTCGTGCTCGTTCACCACGAGGGGGTCGCAGAGCGCGAGGACCTCGGCGGGGACGGGCGCGGTGGGCGACAGGTTCAGCACGACGCGGGCGCCCGCCGAGGCCGCCGCGCGGGCGGCGGCCTCGATCGCGGGCATCGGCACCTCGAGCTGGAACGTCACCACGGACGCGGCGGCGATCATGTCGCGGGCGGCGGCGACGTCGTCCGGGGTGAGCCGGGCGTTGGCGCCGGGCGAGACGATGATGCTGTTGTCCCCGTCCGGCCCGACCGTGATCAGCGCGACGCCGCTCGGGCCCGGCGTGGCGGCCAGGTGCGCCAGGTCCACGCCGGCCTCGGCGAGCGCGTCGCGCAGCAGCGCGCCGTGCCCGTCGTCGCCGACGCGGCCGACGATCCCGACCCGGCCGCCGAGCCGGGCGGCGGCGACCGCCTGGTTGGCGCCCTTGCCGCCCGGGTGGGTGGCGAGGTCGGAGCCGAGGACGGTCTCCCCCGGCGCGGGCCGCCGGTCCACGCCGACCACCAGGTCCGCGTTGACCGAGCCGACCACGACGACGTCGTACTGTTCCGGCACGGAACTCCCCTTCTACTGCGTGGCGAACTGGGCGGCGTTCTCCGGCGTGGCGATCTTCACCGGCACCGGCGCGTTGGCGACCAGCCCGCCGCCCTTGGCGGCCTTGAGCGCGCTGTCCACGGCCATCTTGCCGAGCAGCCGGGGCTGCTGGGCGACGGTCGCGTTCAGCGTGCCGGCCTGGACGGCCTTGATGCCGTCCGGGGTGCCGTCGAACGCGACGACCTTGACCTGCTTTCCGGCCTTGCCGCCGAGCGCCTTGATCGCGCCGAGCGCCATCTCGTCGTTCTCGGCGAACACCCCGTTCACGTCGGGGTGCGACTGGAGCAGGTTCGTCATGACGTCCAGGCCCTTGGTCCGGTCGAAGTCGGCGGGCTGCTTGGCGACGACCTGGATGCCGGGGTACTGCTTGAGGCCCTCGCCGAAGCCCTGCCCGCGCTCGCGGGAGGCGGAGGTGCCGGGCTGCCCCTGGATCACGACGATCTTGCCCTTGCCGCCCAGCAGCCGCGCCATCTGCGCCGCGGCGTCCTTGCCGCCCGCGACGTTGTCGGACGCGACGAGCTGCTCGACCTTCGCGCCGTTGACGGTGCGGTCGGCGGCGACGACGGGGATGTCCGCCCGGTTCGCGGCCTTCACCGCGGGCGCCGCGGCGTCGGAGTCCACCGGGTTGACGATGATCGCCTTCATCCCCTGGCTGGTGTAGTTCTGCACCTGGTTGACCTGCTGCGACGCGTCGTTCTGCGCGTCGCCGACGGTCAGCTTCACCCCGACCTTCCTCGCCTCGTCCTGCGCGCCCTGGCGGAACTGGACGAAGAACGGGTTGTTCAGCGTGGACACCGACAGCCCGATCCGCACCGAGCCGCCGCCCGCCGCGCCGCCGGACTTGGAGTCGTTGCCGCCGGTGGTGGCGACGACCGCGGCGAGCGCGACGATGACCGCGACGACCGCGGCGCCGCCCGCCCAGAACGTCGCGGGCCGGACCCGCAGGCCGCGCCGCCGGACGGTGTCCAGCAGGACCGCCGCCGCGATCACGACGCCGATGACGACCTGCTGCCAGAACGCCGACACCGACAGCAGGTTCAGGCCGTTGCGCAGCACCGCGAGGATCAGCGCGCCGACCAGGGTGCCGAACGCCTTGCCCTTGCCGCCGGACAGGCTGGCGCCGCCGATCACGACGGCGGCGATCGCGTCCAGCTCGTAGCCGTTGGCGGCCTGCGGCTGCGCCGAGGCGAGCCGGGACGCCAGCACGATCCCGGCGACGGCCGCGAACGCGCCGGACAGCGCGTAGGTGACGAGCTTCTGCCGGTTCACCCGGATGCCCGACAGCCGCGCGGCCTCCTCGTTGCCGCCGATCGCGTACATCGCGCGGCCGCTGTAGGTGCGGGCGAGGATCAACGCGGTCAGCAGCCCCATCACGATCATCACGATGACCGGGACGGGCAGGTACGAGCCGATCGTGTCGCCGAGGTGGGTGACCGCGCCGGGGAACGCGATCGGGCTGCCGTCGGAGATCACCAGCGCGAGACCGCGCGCGACGCCGAGCATCGCCAGCGTCGCGATGAACGGCGGCAGCTTCCCGTAGGTGATCAGCGCCCCGTTGACCAGGCCGGCGACGAGGCCGACGAGGACCGCGGCGACCAGCGCCAGCGGCCAGGCCAGGCCGTGCTGCGTCGCCGTCCAGGCGAGCACCACCGCCGACAGCGCGGCGACCGCGCCGACCGACAGGTCGATCCCGGCGGTGACGATGACGAACGTGACGCCGAACGCCAGGATCGCGGTGACGGCCGCCTGCACCCCGACGTTCAGCAGGTTGGTGACGGTCAGGAAGTCACCGGACGCGATGGCCAGCGCGACCACCAGGATGATCAGCCCGGCCAGCGCGCCGTTCTCGCCCAGCAGCCGGCCGGCGGCCCGTGCCGCGCCGCCGGACCGCGGCCCCTGCGGCCGCTTGCGCAACGTCTCAGTGGACATCGTCGTTCTCCTCGTGGTTCTCCCCTGCGCCGCCGGGCCCGGCGACGGCCAGCGCCATCACCGCGTCCTGCGTCGCCTCGGCCGCCGGCAGTTCGCCGGCCAGCCGGCCCCGCGCCATCACCAGGACGCGGTCGCTCATCCCCAGCACCTCCGGGAGGTCGCTGGAGATCATGAGCACCGCGTGCCCGGAGGCGGTGAGGGCGTTGATCAGCTCGTAGATCTCGACCTTCGCGCCGACGTCGATGCCGCGCGTCGGCTCGTCCAGCACGAGCACCTTCGCGTCGGCGAGCAGCCACTTGCCGATCACGACCTTCTGCTGGTTGCCGCCCGACAGGGTGCGGACCTCCTGCCGCAGCCCGCTCATCCGGACGTTGAGCCTCCCGGCGATCTCGCCGGCGGCCCGGTGCTGCCCCGCCCGGTCGACGAGGCCGCCGCGGGTGGCGCGGCCGAGCGTCACCAGGCCGAGGTTCTCCTGGACGTCGGCGCCGAGCACCAGCCCCTGGCCCTTGCGGTCCTCCGGGACGAGCCCGACCCCGGCCTCCATCGCCGCGTGGACGTCGCCGGGCGGCAGCGACGTGCCGTCCACGATGACCTCGCCGCGGTCGGGACGGTCCGCGCCGAAGATCGCGCGGGCGACCTCGGTGCGGCCGGCGCCGACCAGCCCGGCGAGCCCGACGACCTCGCCCGCGCGGACCTCGAACGACACGTCCTCGAACACGCCGTCCCGGGTCAGTCCCTTGACCTGGAGCAGCGGCGGGCCGGCCTCGGTGCGCTCGCGCGGGTACTGCTGGTCGATCGAGCGGCCCACCATCAGCCGGACGAGCTCGTCGCGGGGCGTGGCCGCCGGCACCTCCGCGACGGACCTGCCGTCGCGCAGCACCGTCACGCGGTCGCCGATCCGCGGGATCTCCTCCAGGTGGTGGGTGATGAAGATGACCGCGACGCCCTGCTCGCGGAGCCGCGCGACGATGCCGAACAGCCGGTCGACCTCGCCGGTGGTGAGCACTGCGGTCGGCTCGTCCATGATCAGCACGCGGGCGTCCAGGCTCAGCGCCTTCGCGATCTCCACCATCTGGCTGCGCGCGATGCCGAGCCCCGCCATCCGGTCGTCCGGATCGGCCTGGACGCCGACCTTCGCGAGCAGGTCCCGCGCGGCGGCGTTCATCGCCCTGCGGTCGAGGAGCCCGAACCGGCGCGGCTGGCGGCCGAGGAACAGGTTCTCCGCGACCGTCATCTCCGGGACCAGGTTGAACTCCTGGTAGATGGTCGCGATGCCGAGCCGCTCGGCGTCCTGCGCCGTGCGGATCTCCACAGGCCGGCGGTCCACCTCTATCGTCCCGGCGTCGGGGCGGTGCGCGCCGGACAGCGTCTTGATCAGTGTGCTCTTGCCGGCGCCGTTCTCGCCGAGGAGCACGTGCACCTCGCCGGGCCGCAGGCCGAAGTCGACGCCGTCGAGCGCGAGCACGCCCGGGAACGCCTTGCGCAGCCCGCGCACCCGGAGGATCTCCTTCTCGGCAGGCAGGCTCATGGGCGGCCACTCCCTTCGCTTCCGTGTCGTTCGTCGCCGGGCTCGCCGCAGGAGCGCCGCACGACCAGCCGCGCGTCGAGCACCACCGGCTCGACCGGGCGGCCCTCGATCCGCTCCAGCAGCGCCCCCACCGCGCGCCGGCCGAGCTCCTGGACGGGCTGGCCGATCGCGGTGACCGGCGGGTCCACATGGGTGAACCACGGGACGTCGTCGTAGGAGGCGATCCCCACGTCCCCGGGGATCGCCAGCCGGCGCGCGCGGATCTCGTCGAGCGCGCCGAGCGCCATCAGGTTGTCGCCCGCGAAGATCACCTCGGGCGGTTCGGGCAGGTCCAGCAGCCGGGCGGCGGCGGCCCGCCCGCTGGCCGCCTGGAAGTCGCCGGCCTCCAGGTACTCGGGCCGCACGGGGAGCCCGGCGGCCTCCAGCGCCGCCCGGAACGCCGCGGTCCGCTCGCGGCCGGTGGACAGCAGCGCGGGGCCGGACACGAACGCGATGCGCCGGTGCCCGAGCCGCGCCAGGTGCGCCACCAGCGCGCCGATCGCGGCGGTGCCGTCGGCGCGGACCGTCGGGACGTCCAGCCCCGGCAGGGTCCGGTCGAGGAACACCAGCGGCCCGCCGTCCCGGACGACGTCGCGGACCAGCGGCGTGATCTCCGCCGTGGGGCACAGCAGCAGGCCGTCGACCCGCTGCTCCAGCAGGGTCCGGACGTAGTGGTCCTGGCGCTCGGGGCGCTCGTCGGCGTTGCCGATGACGACCGAGTAGCCCGCCGCCCGCGCCCGGTCCTCGATCGCGCGGGCCAGCTCGGTGAAGAACGGGTTGAGGATGTCGCCGATGACCAGCCCGATCGTGCGGGTGGTGTCGGTGCGCAGCGAGCGCGCGACGGCGTTCGGGCGGTAGCCGAGCTCGTCCACGGCCGCGAGGACGCGGGCCCGCGTCGCCTCGGTGACCGACGCGCTGTCGTTGAGGACGCGCGAGACGGTCGCGACGGAGACGCCGGCGAGCCGCGCGACGTCCTTCACCCCGGCCAAGGCGCACCTCCCATGGAAACGATCGTGTAAACGATTACATCGTGCTCTTGTAAACGATTACACGACGGATCGCATTCCCGCAAGCGGCGAACTCCCCGAAACCCCCGGAACCGACCCCGGCCGGAGCCGTGCGGACGAGGCCCAGCGCCTGTGTCGAAGTGGGCCGGGACTGTCAGCCACGGCCTAGTCGGCGTGCAGTTCGGCCAGGTCCAGCACGCCCGCCAGGTCCTCCACGGTGGCGTAGTAGCCGACGATCGCGCCGTTCCTCGTCACGAGGTACGCGTCGGCGCCGCGCACGCCCGCGAGGGCGGCCCACACCCCGTGCGCCCCCGACAGCCGCACCGCCGTCACCCGCAGGCCGCCCGGACCGGTCCAGCTCGCCCGATCATCCCCCATGCACGGAACGCTACGCTCCGCTACTTTCCGTCATCGACGCAGGTCGGCCGGGATCGTCCGAGAGGTCCTATAGCGTGGGGCGCCGTGAGCGAGGTGCAGGAGTCCCGGCTGGCGCGCCGGGTGTCGGACGCCGCCGGAGAGCTGCTGAAGCGGTCCCGGGCCGTGGCGCCCGTGGAGGTGTTCGTCCGGCTCGGCTGGATCCGGACCGCGACCGTCGACGAGTGGCGGCAGGGGCGGCACGACCACCTGCACGCCGCGATGACCGTCCGGCCCGACAAGATCGCCGCCGCGCTGCGCGCCCTGCGCGCCTGGGCCGAGGCGAACGGCCTGGAGCCCGCCGAGACCCCCTACGCCGCCGCCACCCGCGACCACCGCGAGCTGCGCTTCACCGCCGCCGGGCGCGACGCCGCCGAACGCGACCACCGCACGCACTGGCTGTCCCCCGACCTGACGCCCGCGCAGCGCGAGCGCCTCGCCGCCCGGCACGCCAAGGCGCCCGACATCACCGTCCTGGTGCCGCCGGGCGACTGGACGTGCCCGGGGTGCCGCGCCCCCGGCGGATTCCAGGTCGTCGAGGACGGCACGCCGCTCTGCCTGGACTGCGCCGACCTCGGGCACCTGGTGTTCCTGCCGTCCGGGAACGCCGCGCTGAGCCGCCGCGCGAAGAAGGAGAGCGGGCTGTCGGCCGTCGTCGTCGAGCACAACCGGCGCCGCAAGCGCTACGAGCGGCGCGGCGTGCTGGTCGAGGAGGCGGCGCTGGAGCGCGCCGAGGAGCAGTGCCTCGCCGACGGGGACGCGCGGGCCCGCCGCCGCGAGCGCGACCGGGAGCGCCGCGCCGGGCAGGACGCCGACTTCCAGGCCCGGATGGCCGCCGAGATCGTCCGGCTGTTCCCCGGCTGCCCCGCGGGGCGCGCCGAGGAGATCGCCCGGCACGCCGGGCTGCGCGGCAGCGGCCGGGTCGGCCGCAGCGCGGCGGGCCGCGACCTGGACGCCGACGCCGTCACGCTCGCCGTCATCGCCTCGATCCGGCACCTCGACACCGGCTACGACGCGCTGCTGATGGCGGGGGTGCCGCGCCGCGAGGCCCGCGACCGCATCCGCGGCGACGTGGACGCGGCCCTCGCCGCCTGGCGCCGCCGCCCCTGAGCGCGCCTCGCCCCCCTTGTCCGGCACCGGCGTTCCGCTTGCCGGGCCCGGACAGCCAGAGGATCATGTCCGCGTGACCGACGCCACCGCGGATCTCGACCCCGGAACCCCCAACGTCGCGCGGATGTACGACTACTGGCTCGGCGGCAAGGACAACTTCGCCGCCGACCGGGAGGCCGCCGCGCGGATCGTGGAGATCTCCGAGGGCCGGGTGGTGCGCGGCGTCCGGCTGAACCGGGCGTTCCTGCGCGCCGCCGTGCGGGACGCCGCGCGGGCCGGGATCGCGCAGTTCCTCGACCTCGGGTCGGGGCTCCCGACGCGGGAGAACGTGCACGAGGCCGTCCGGGAGGTCCGCCCGGAGGCGCGGACCGTCTACGTCGACAACGACCCCGTCGTGTGCGCGCACGGGCGGGCGCTGCTCGCGGACGCGGAGCGCGTCGGGTTCGTCCAAGGCGACCTGCGCCGGCCCGAGGAGATCATGGCGCACCCGACGGTCCGCGAGATGATCGACTTCTCCGAGCCGGTGGCGCTGATGCTGGTGTCGGTGCTCCACTTCGTGGACGACGCCGAGGACCCCGCCGCGCTCGTCGCCCGCTACCGCGACGCGCTCGCGCCGGGCAGCCGGCTCATCCTGTCCCACCTGGCCACGGACGCGTTCCCGGAGGCGATGGCGGAGGCCGAGCGGGTCTACGCGGACGCCAGCGCCCCCCTCGGCGCCCGGCCGCGCGCGCGGATCCGCGGCTTCTTCGACGGGTTCGAGCTGCTGCCGCCCGGCCTGACCGGCCCGCGCGAGTGGCTGGACGGCGGGGTCCGGACCGACGGCGAGCGGTTCGCCGGGCTCGTGGGCGTCGGCGAGAAGCGCTGACGCCGGCCCGCCCCGCCGCGCGGCGGGGCCGTCAGGCCATCTCGAACGTGGCCGGGTCGGGGCCGACCCGGGCGCCCTTGTCCAGCTCGCCGATCGCCTTCATGTCGTCCGGGCCGAGGTCGAAGCCGAAGACGTCGATGTTCTCGGCGATCCGCCGCGGCGTCACCGACTTCGGGATCACCACGTTGCCGATCTGCAGGTGCCAGCGCAGCACCACCTGCGCCGGGGTCCGGCCGTGCGCCTGCGCGATGCGGTCGAGCACCGGGTCGTCCAGCAGCCCCTGGCCCTGCCCGAGCGGCGCCCACGCCTCGGTGTGGATGCCGTGCTCCCGGTGGAACGCGCGCAGCTCGTCCTGCTGGAAGTAGGGGTGCAGCTCGATCTGGTTGACCGCGGGCACGGTGCCGGACTCGTCCATCACGCGGCGCAGCGTGTCGATCGTGAAGTTGGAGACGCCGATCGAGCGGATCCGGCCGTCCTCCTTGAGCTTCTCGAACGCCCGCCAGGTGTCCATGTAGGTGTCGTGGCCGGGCATCGGCCAGTGGATCAGGTACAGGTCGAGGTAGTCCAGGCCGAGGCGGCGCATGCTCGCGTCGAACGCGCGGAGCGTCTGGTCGTAGCCCTGGTCGCTGTTCCACAGCTTGGTGGTGATGAACAGCTCCTCGCGCGGCAGCCCGGAGGCGCGGAGCGCGCGGCCCGTGCCCTCCTCGTTGCCGTAGGCGCTGGCGGTGTCGACGCTGCGGTAGCCGTCGCGCAGCGCGACCTCGACGGCGTGCTCGGCCTCCTCGTCGGTCACCTGGAACACCCCGAAGCCGAGCTGCGGCATCATGGCCCCGTCGTTCAGCCTGACGTCCGGTACGGTCATGGTCCTCCCCTTCGGATGGTGCCTGACTGGAATCCGCCGGTTCCGGAATCAGCCGTGCCAGGAGAGCCGTGCCCACCAGATCGGCGGCCGAACCTGTGAGCCGGCTCGCACCGGCATACTGGGACGGCGCGCACATCGGGGTGGAACGCTGCGACCGGGGGCACGGGATGACGACGCTCTATCTGGCACGGCACGGCGAGACCGTGTGGCACGAGGAGAACCGGTACGCGGGCGTCAGCGACGTCGCGCTCAGCGAGCGGGGCCGCCGGCAGGCCGCCGCCCTCGGGCGCTGGGCGGCCGCCCGGGGCATCGGGGCGGTGTGGGCGTCGCCGCTCGGCCGCGCCCGCGGCACCGCCGCGCCGGCCGCGAACGCGCTCGGGCTGCCGCTGAAGGTGGACACCGACCTGAGCGAGGTCGACTTCGGCGCCGCCGAGGGGCGGGTGCTCGCCGAGATGCCCGCGGACGAGGTCGCCGCGTTCCGCGCCGACCCGGCGGGCTCGCCGTTCCCCGGCGCCGAGGACCCGGCCAAGGCGGCCGCGCGCGGCGCCGGCGTGCTCCGCCACATCGCGGACGCCGAGCCGGGGGCGCGCGTCCTGGTCGTCACGCACAGCACGCTGCTGCGGCTGACGCTGTGCGAGCTGCTCGGGCTCCCGCTGGCGTCCTACCGGCGGGCGTTCCCGCGCGTCCGCAACTGCGCGGTCACCGAACTCGACCTGTCCGGCGGGTCCGCCGGACTGATCGCCTACAACCTGCCGACCGGCGACGAGTGACCCGGCGCCCCGCCGGTTAGCCCTTCTACCGCGCGCCTGGCGGCCGGACGCGCTCGGCCAGCCGGCGCAGCGCCTCCTCGGTGATCGCGAAGTGGCGGCCGGCGATGCGCGCGGCCTCGTCGCCGTCGCCGCGCGCGACCGCCGCGGCGAGCGCGTGGTGGTGCGGCTTGGCCTCCTCGTAGATCGCCCACGTGTACGGCTCGGCGGACACCCCGAGGCTGACCTCCGACAGCAGCCGCTCGTGCAGCCCGACCAGCCGCGCGTTGTGGGTGGCGCGGGCGACCGCGGCGTGCAGCCGGACGTCGTGCTCGCGGGCCTCGCCGGGCGTCGCGGCGGCGTCGAACCGGGCGAGCGCCTCGGCGATGGCCGCGCGGTCGGCGTCGTCGGCGCGTTCGGCGGCGGTGCGGGCGATCAGGCTCTCGACGAGCCGCCGGTAGTCGAACAACTCCTCGAACTCCGTCCAGCGCTCCAGCAGCGCGCTGCGCACCGCGCCCTCGCTGGCCTCGCCCCATTCGGCGCGGACGAAGGCGCCGCCGCCCCGCCCGCGCCGCACCTCAACGAGGCCGGAGCCGGCGAGCCGGCGCAGCGCCGCGCGCACGCTCTCCCGGCTGACCTGGAGCAGCGCGGCGAGGTCCCGCTCGCTGGGCAGCCGGTCGCCGAGGCTGAACTCGCCGAGCGCGATCGCCGTCGCCAGCCGGTGCGCGACCTGCTCGCCGGTGGTCGCGGGACGCAGCGGTCCGAGCGCCTCGTGCTCCATGCTCCCCGTCCCTCCGCTCCGCCCCGCCGGAAACGATAACTTCCTTCAAAGGTCTAGAAATCAGACCTTTTACCGCATAGTCTCGCATCCGGCCGCGCGGCCCCCGCGCCCGCCGCCCGCCCGCCGCCCCGCCGGGACCGGGGTTCTCCCAGCTCACAGGAGGTACGCGTGATCGCACCGGCCGCCGCCGAGGGCCACGCCCCCTTCCGCGGCCACCGCACCTGGTACCGCGTCACCGGCACGCCGGGCTCGGGCCGGGCGCCGCTCGTCGTGCTGCACGGCGGCCCCGGCTGCACCCACGACTACGTGCTCTCCTTCGCCGACCTCGCCGCCGCCACCGGCCGGCAGGTGATCCACTACGACCAGCTCGGCAACGGCCGCTCCACCCACCTGCCGGACGCGGGCGCGGACTTCTGGACCGTCGAGCTGTTCCTCGACGAGCTGGACAACCTCCTCGCCCACCTCGGCATCGCCGGCGGCTACCACCTGCTCGGCCAGTCGTGGGGCGGGATGCTCGGCGCCGAGCACGCGGTGCGGCGGCCCGCGGGCCTGCGCTCCCTGGTGATCGCGAACTCGCCCGCGTCGATGCCGCTGTGGCTGGAGGCCGCCGCCGGGCTGCGCGCCGCGCTGCCCGCAGGCGTCGAGGCGACGCTCCGCGAGCACGAGGCCGCCGGCACCACCGGCTCCCCCGCGTACGCCGAGGCCATGCGGGTCTTCTACGACCGGCACGTCTGCCGGATCCCCTGGCCGGACGAGGTCGCCCGCACGTTCGCCGCCATCGACGCGGACCCGACCGTCTACCACACGATGAACGGGCCCAGCGAGTTCCACGTCGTCGGCACCCTCCGGGACTGGACGATCGTGGACCGGCTCGACCGGATCGCCGCCCCCACGCTGATCATCTCCGGACGGCACGACGAGGCCACGCCCGGCGCCGTCCGCCCCTACGCCGACCGCATCCCCGGCGCCCGCTGGCAGATCTTCGAGGACTCCAGCCACATGCCGCACGTCGAGGAGCGCGCGGCCTGCATGTCCGCCGTCGGCGCGTTCCTCGACGCCCACGACCCCGTCCGCTGAACGACCCCGTCCACCGAACGCCCCAGACCCCGTCCGCTGAACGACCCCCGGAAAGGCGCGCGATGACGACCGCCAGCCCAGACCCCGCGCCGTCCGGCGCCTCCCCCGGCGCCGCCGCGCGCCCCGCGAGCCCCACGAGCCCCACCGCGGGCGCCGCCGCCGAGTCGGCGGAAGGGACGCTGAAGTCCTTCGGGTACGACCAGGAGCTCAAGCGCTCGCTCAGCCTCGCCGACCTGGTGATCTACGGCCTGGTGTTCATGGTGCCGATCGCGCCGTTCACCATCTTCGGCGTCGTGTTCAACGGCTCCAAGGGCATGGTGGCGCTCACCTACGTCATCGGGCTGGTCGCGATGCTGTTCACCGCGCTCAGCTACCGGGAGATGTCGCGGGCGTTCCCGATCGCCGGGTCCGTGTACGCCTACGCCGGGCGCGGGATCAACGACAAGGTCGGGTTCCTCGCCGGCTGGGCGATCCTGCTGGACTACCTCCTCGTCCCGACGCTGCTGTACGTGATGAGCGCGGCGGCGCTGAACTCGCTGCTGCCGGCCGTCCCGCAGTGGGCGTGGGTCGTGGTGTTCGTCCTGGTCAACACGGTGATCAACTTTCTGGGCATCGAGTCGACGGCGCGGCTGAACCGGCTGTTCCTGGTCGCCGAGCTGGTGGTGCTCGCGCTGTTCGTCGGGTTCGGCCTCGCCGCCGTCGCGCAGGGGAAGAACGGCGCCCACTTCTCCTTCGACCCGCTGCTCAAGCCCGGCCTGCTCACCCCCGGGCTGATCTTCGGGGCGCTGTCGATCGCGGTGCTGAGCTTCCTCGGCTTCGACGGCATCTCCACCCTGTCGGAGGAGGTCCGCGACTCCAGCCGCAGGATCGTCGGCCGCGCCACCGTCGTGGCGCTGTGCCTGGTCGCGGTGCTGTTCGTGGTGCAGACGTGGGTCGCGGCGCTGCTCGTCCCGGGCAAGACCGAGTTCGCCGGCGACGACGCCACCAACTCCGCGTTCTACGACATCGCGCAGATCGCGGGCGGGCACTGGCTGAAGGTCACCGTCGCGGTGGCCGCGGCCCTCGCCACCGGCATCGCCAACTCGCTGGTCGCGCAGGCCGCCACGTCCCGGCTGCTGTTCAGCATGGCGCGCGACCGCAAGCTGCCCGCGTTCCTCGCCCACATCCATCCCACGCGCAAGACGCCCGAGCGCGCGATCCTGTTCGTCGCGGTGATCTCGCTGATCCTCGGGCTGTTCTTCACCGGCCAGATCGACGTGCTGTCCTCGCTGGTGAACTTCGGCGCGCTCTTCTCGTTCCTGCTCCTGCACGTCGCGGTCTTCGTGCACTTCAGGCTCCGGAACCGGAGCACCCGCTGGGGCCTGCACATCGCCGCCCCCGCGATCGGCTTCCTGATCATCGGTTCGGTGCTCTGGAACGCCGACGCGCGCGCGAAGATCGGAGGCGTCTGCTGGCTCGTCCTGGGGGTGCTGGTGATGCTGTTCTACCGGCGCTCCGGCCGCGGTACCGACCTCAAGCTGGAGGACTGATGCACATCCGCCGCGCCAGCGTGCACAACGCGTGGGACAACGCGATCGAGCCGATCGCGGCGATCGCCCCCGGCGCCGAGCTCACCGTCGAGACGGCGGACGCGAGCGGCGGGCAGCTCGGGCCCGCCTCGAGCGCGGCCGACGTCGCCGCGCTCGACTTCGGCCGGGTCAACCCCGTCACCGGGCCGTTCCTGGTCGAGGGCGCCGCGCCCGGCGACGCCCTGGTGATCGACGTCCTGGACATGGCCGTCGGCGACTGGGGCTGGACGGCCTGCATCCCCGGCTTCGGGCTGCTCGCCGACGACTTCCCGGACGCGCACCTGCGCGTCTCCGCGATCGGGGACGGGGGCGCCGAGCTGCTGCCGGGGCTGCGCGTCCCGGTCGTCCCGATGATCGGCACGATCGGCGTCGCGCCGCCCGAGCCCGGCGCGCACTCGATCGTCCCGCCGCGCCGCTGGGGCGGCAACATGGACGTCCGGCACATCGGCCCCGGCGCCCGGCTCGTCCTTCCGGTCGGCGTGGACGGCGCGCTGCTGTCCCTCGGCGACGCGCACGCGGCGATGGGCGACGGCGAGGTCTGCGGCACCGGCGTGGAGACCGACGCGACCGTCCGGCTCCGCGTGGACGTGCGCCGCGGCGCCGCCCCGTCCACCCCGCTGATCGAGACCGACCCGCGCACGCAGCGGACCGGCGCCGCGCTCGTCACCACCGGCATCGGACCCGACCTCATGGCGGCGTCCAGGGACGCGGCGCGCGCCCTCGTCGCGGAGATCGCGGCCCGCACCGGCATGGCCCCGGTGGACGCCTACCTGCTGGCGAGCGTCGCCGCCGACCTGAAGATCTCCGAGGTCGTGGACGCGCCGAACTGGATCGTCTCCGCCCACCTGGAGCTGTCCCTGCTGCCGTGACGGGACGGCCCGGCCGCACGCCCGGCCGCGCGGCCGGGCCGTCCTCACACGATGAGCAGCGTCTTGCCGACGACCGACCGGGACTCCATCGCCGCGTGGGCGTCGGCGGCGCGCTCCAGCGGCGGCCGCTGCCCGATCACCGGGCGGATCCGGCCCGCGGCGGCCTCCTCCATCGCCCGCAGCGCCCGCTCCTTCGCCCCGATCCCGAACCCCATGAGCTGCTCGATCCCCAAGACCGTCACGCCGCGCTCCGCCGCCTCGTCCGGCGGGACCACCGTCGCCGCGCCGCTGGACGCCCCGTGCACGGAGAACCGGCCGCCCCGGGCCGTCGCGCCGAACGCCGCCCGGCCGATCTCACCGCCCACGCCGTCGAACACCACGTCGAACCCCGCGCCGGTCGCGTCCACCGCCTGCTTCGCCCAGCCCGGCGCCGAGTAGTCGACGGCCTCCGCGCCGAGCTCCCGGACCAGCGCGAGCTTCGCCTCGCCCCGCGCGGCGCCGACGACCCGGGCCCCCGCCGACAGCGCCAGCTGCACGAGCAGGCTCCCGAGCCCGCCCGCCGCCGCCTCGACCAGCACCCGGTCGCCCGCGCGGACCTCCGCGCCCTCGAACAGTCCCAGCGCCGTCCCGCCGTCGTTCAGCAGCGCCGCCGCCTCCGGCAGGCCGAGGCCGTCCGGCACCGGGACGAGGTCGTCCACGTCCGCGACGGCCCGCTCCGCGTTGCCGCCGAGCCGGTCCGCGGTCCCGGTGGCGACCCGCCTGCCCAGCCACTCCGGCGCGACGCCGTCCCCGATCGCGGCCACCCGCCCGGCCACCCCGCCGCCCGGCACGTACGGCGGCTCCGGCAGCGGAGGCCCGGGGGTTATTCCCCGTCGCAGCTGCGTCTCCACGAAGTTGATCTCGGCGACCGCCACCGCGACGACCACCTGCCCCGGACCGGCGGCCGGTTCCGGCGCCTCCCCCGACACCAGGACGCCCGGGTCTCCGAACCGCGTCACGCGCACGACCTTCATCGGCACACTCCCTATCGCTCACGGCAACGCTCACACCTCGACCGGGCTTGAGGTCAACCCGGCGCCCGCGATGAGTTCCCGGCCGCGGACCGGTCATATCTCCGACGAAGCACCAACGGAGAGGTGGAGAGCGATGACCGAACGCGACCCCGTCGAGGTCAGCGACCTGGACATCTACGGCAGCGGCGGCCCCATGCCGTGGGACCGGGCCCGGACCGCGCTGGCCGAGGGCCTGCCGCGGATGGAGACGCCCGTGTTCCTCGGCACGGTCCGCCCGGACGGGCGCCCCCACTCGGCGGGCATCGGCGCGCTGTGGCACGACGGCGACCTGTACTTCACCAGCGGCCCGGGGACCCGCAAGTCCCGCAACCTCGCCGGGAACCCGGCGTGCACGCTGTCCGCCCGGCTGGAGGGCCTGGACCTCGTCCTCGAAGGCGAGGCGGCGCGGGTCACCGACCCGGCCGTGCTCGAACCGGTCGCGGCCGCCTACCGCGACGGCGGCTGGCCCGCCGAGGTCGACGGCGACGCCTTCACCGCCCCGTACAGCGCGCAGAGTGCCGGCCCGCCGCCATGGCACCTGTACCGCTTCACCGTCCGCACCGCGATCGGCGTGGCGTTCGTCGAGCCGTTCGCCGCCACCCGCTGGACCTTCCCCGCCTGACGCCCGCCCGCAGCGGGCGGCTCCGGGAACGGCGCTGCCCTAGGGTGGTGCGATGAACGAACCGCGTGGGGACCTGCGTCCGCCGAGCCTGAACGCCGACGAGCCGACGACCCTGCTGGCGTTCCTGCGCTACCTGCGGGACGCCGTCGTGGCCAAGGCCGCCGGCGTCCCGGACGAGGCGGCCCGCGCGCCCGGCGTCCCGTCCGGCACGAGCCTGCTCGGCCTGGTCAAGCACCTCACGCACACGGAGCTGAACTGGTTCGTGTGGGCGTACGAGGGCGCCGACGTGCCGCGGCTGGACGACGGCGAGCCGCCGCTGCCCGGCGAGACGGCCGCGGACATCGTCGCCGGCTACCGCGCCGCCGCCGCGCGCTCGGACGCGATCGCCGCGGCCTGCCCGGACCTGGACCGGCCGGGCGCCCGGTCGCTGCGCGAGACGCCGCCGCCGTCCATGCGCTGGCTGCTGGTGCACATGATCGAGGAGACCGCCCGGCACGCGGGCCACGCCGACATCCTGCGCGAGCGCATCGACGGCTCGGTGGGCCGCTGACGCACCGGGAACCGATCGGCCGCGGGCGGGCAACAAGGGGCGTCCCGTTCCAGAGCCGAGAGGCCCCCACACCATGAGCGACACGAGCCGGGCCGAGGCCGATGACGCCTCCGTCATCGGACGCTCCCGGCACGAGCCGGAGGCGTTCGCCGAGATCTTCCGCCGGCACGCGCCCGACATCAAGCGCTACGTCACCCGGAGGCTCGGCGGCGACGCCGCCGAGGACGTCGTCGCCGAGACCTTTCTGGCGGCGTTCAGCCGGAGGCACGCGTACGACCTGGCGCGCCCGAACGCGCGCCCGTGGCTGTACGGCATCGCCACCAACCTGATCGGACGGCACGTCCGGACGGAGGTCCGGTACCTGCGCGCCCTGCGGCGCACGGGCGCCGACCCGGTGACGGCGGCGTTCACCGACCGCAGCGACGAGCGGCTCACCGCCGAGGCGTCCGGCCCGCGGCTGGCGGCGGCGCTGGCCGCGATGCCGAAGGGGCGCCGCGACGCGCTGCTGCTGGTGGCGTGGGAGGGCCTCAGCTATCCGGAGGTCGCGCGGGCGCTGGGCGTCCGCGTCGGCACGGTCCGGTCGCGGATCAACCGGGCCAAGGCGCAGCTGCGCCGCGAGCTCGGCGGGACGGACGTCATGGCCATCGTCAGCGAGGAGCCCGTCCATGAATGAGATGACCCGACTCGAGCGGTTCCGGTCCGAGATCCCCCGGCCCGGACCGGAGGACCTGCGGGCCGAGGAGGAGCGGCTGCGGGCCGCGATGCTCGCCCCGGCGACCGGCCGGCCGAAGGCGCGCGGGACCCGGCGCTTCCGGCTCGCCGTGGCCGTGACCGCCGGAGGCGCGGCCGCCGCCGTCACCGCGGGCCTGGTCGTGGCCGGATCCGGCGGGGGGCCGCACCGCGCCCCGGCCGTCCACGCCATGCCGGTCGCGCACGTCGAGCTGCTCCAGCACGCCGCGGACGCGGCGGGCCGGGCGCCCGAGCTGCACCCGAGGCCCGGCCAGTTCCTCGTCTACCGGTCCGTGACGATGGATCCCGTGGAGAGCAGCACCGGCGGCCGCCACGCCCGCTACCTGGCGCGCGCGAACCGCACGATCTGGCTGCCCGTGGACGGCGACGCGACGCACGGCGTCCTGGAGACGGAGGCGCTGCCGCCCAGGCCCTATCCCGGCGAGGCGCTCCCGCCGGAGGCGCGCGGGGAGGCCGGGCGCAGCGGTCCGGAGAAGGCCGCGGACTTCGACCGGCGCGCGGAGTGGCTGCGCACCGACTACGCCTACCTGAGCCGCCTGCCCGCCGACCCGGCGAAGATGTACGAGCACCTGTACTCCCACCTCGGGACGGGTCCGGCGGCGGACGGCCAGGCGTGGCAGAACGTGGGCGGCATGCTCACCGAGGCGTACATGCCGGCCGCGCAGCGCAAGGCGCTGTTCCGGGCGGCGGCCGCGATCCCGGGCGTGCGGACCGTGGGCAGGGCCGTGGACGCCGCCGGCCGCACGGGCGTCGCCGTGTCCCTGGACGTCCCCGGCGCCGGGCAGCGCGACGAGTACGTCTTCGACCCGAAGACGTACCTCTACCTGGGTCGGCGCTCCGTCGTCACCGACGCGTCGCTCGCCGGGGCCCCGGCGGGCACCGTCCTCACCGCGACGGCGCAGCTGAGCGTCCGCCTCGCCGACCGCGCCCCGGCGGTCGCCCGCCGCTGACGCGCCGCAAACCCGTTGCGGCGGTGGCGTGTCCCGGCGAATCCTGGGCCCATGGGCGAACTGCTCGGCTTCTGCGTGGTCGCGAACGTGCGGCGGGAAACGGCCTCCGGTGAGGGCGGGCTGGTGATCCGCCGCGGGCTGAGGCACTTCTCGGGCGGGACGAAGCTGTGGGTGCTGCCGCCGCAATGGGGCGACGGCGGCACCGACCTCCTGGTGGCGGGCCGGCACCGGGGCAGGCGCGGCGGATACGTGCGGATGGTGGTTCCGCGCCGGCACATGGAGAACTTCCGGGTCCGCGGGATCTACGACCCGGCTCTCATGCGCGTGCTGACCGCACCGGGCGCGCCGGGCGGCGAGGTCAGGCTCTGGGAGGGCCGCGAGGAGGCCGAGAAGGTCGCGGCCTGGTGGTCCACCGCGGTCCTCCCGGCCAGGACGTGCGGGGCCGAGGGCCATCCGCACGACCTGGGCGGGGTGAGCGATCCGCCCCCGCTCGAACTGCGGAAGGACGGCCGGGTCTACTACCTGGCGCATTTCAATGCGAGCCGGGCCGTCTACTCGCTGCTGCCGCCGCCCGTCGAGGCGCCGGGCCCGCCCTCCGGCCGGTGACCGGAGGGCGGGCCCGGGCTCGTCAGGCGACGGTGCCGTGGAAGGTCCAGGTGCCGGAGCCGACCTCGGCGGGCTCGGCGGCGCCGGGGACGTGGACCTCGGCGGTGCCGCCCGCCGGGACGGTGACGGTCAGCGTGACCTTGCCGCCGTCGCGCGTCCAGGACGAGCGGACCTCGCCGTACGGGGTCCGCCGTGTCGCGGACGCGCGGGTCAGGTCGCCGACGACGGCCGGGTCGATGACGAGGTTCCGGTAGCCGGTGGAGCCGGCCGCCTGCCGGATCCCGGCGAGCCGGGAGGTGAACCACGAGTCGATCGAGCCGAGCATGAAGTGGTCCTGCGACTGGCCGCTGCCGCCGTCCCAGGACTCGCCGAGGGCGGTGTTGCCGTGCACGACCTGGTAGCCGTAGCTGGGGCTGTCGGTCCGCGTGGCGATCCGGTAGACGACGTCGTCGGGCAGGACGCGGAACGCCGACGGCAGCGAGATCTCGCCGAGGAGCAGGTGGTACCCGGCGTCCTTGACGCTGCCGACCAGGTGGTCGAGCAGCTTCTGGCGGTCGCCGGCGGGGACGGCGCCCATGTCGAGGGCGAGGGCCTCGGCGCCCTGGCCGCCGCCCGCGAAGGTGCCCGTGGAGGCGACGTAGTACTTGTCGGCGAGGGACTTGGCGCTCTGGTCCGCCTTGGCCTTGTAGGCGGCGGCGTCGGCGGTCTGGCCGAGCACTCCGGCGATCTTCGCCAGGGTGTCGTTGACGCGCCAGTAGCCGTAGGTGCCCGACACCGTCTTCGGGAACGTCCGGTCGGGCGTGAACCAGTCGCCGAGGCTGTAGTCGGTGAGCCCGCCGGTCGCGCGGGCCTCCAGGTACGCGGAGTACTTCTTCATCTGCGCGTAGTAGGTCCGCATCGTCTCGGTGTCGCCGTAGTTCTGGTACAGCTGCCACGGGACGACGACGAACGCGCCGCCCCAGTTGGGGTCGTCGCGGTAGGCGCCGGCGAGGACGGTGTAGTCCGGCACGGTGGACGGGATGAGGCCGGTGTCGGTCTGCGCGTCCGCCATGTCCTGGACGACTTTGCGCAGCAGCGCGTGCACGTCGTAGTTGGCGGCGAGCGCGTCGCCGACGAGGTGGTCCTGCTCCAGCCAGCCGAGCTTCTCGCGGCTCGGGCAGTCGGTGAGGATGCTCTGCATGTTGTTCTCGATGGCCCGGCGGACGAGGCCGTGGACGCCGTCGATGAGGTCGTTGGACGAGCTGAACGAGCCGGCGGAGGCGGTGTCGTTGCGCAGCGCCTGCCCGCGGACGGTGATCGTCGCGCCGGCGGGCAGCCCGCGCACCTCCAGGTACCGGAACGAGTGGTAGGAGAACTGGGGGTGCCAGGTCTCGGCCCCGGCGGTGCGGGTCGTGTACTGGTCCCAGATCGGCGCGCCGACGTTGCTGGCCGACTGGTACGCGCGGCCGTCTTTGAGGCTCTCGGACGGGTACACGCGAACGGCGGTGCCGGCGGGCGCGGTCACGGTGATCTCGGGGCGCCCGGCGATGACGCGGCCGACGTCGAACACCTGGTAGCCGTCTCCGGAGCCCACCTGCTCACCGGGCAGGGTCTCGACAACGCGGACGGGTTCGGCCTCGCGCCCGCTGAGCGCGCCGGGCGCGGAGACGGGGACGGCGTCCTCCCAGCCGGAGCGGGACGCGCCGGGCCGGTCCCAGCCGGGGCGCTCGCGGCGGGCGTCGTGGTCCTCGCCGCCGTACCAGTTGGAGAAGGTGACGGGACCGAGGACGGTCTTCCACGTCCCGTCGCTCGCGACCCGCATCACCTGGCCGTTGGCGAGGGTGACCTCCAGCTGCGCCATGAGCTTGGGGTCGCTGATCGTCCCGGAGAACTTCCGGTACCGGTCGGGCGTGGAGATCACGTTGGCGTTGCCGTTGCCGAGCTCGACGCCGAGGGTGTTGCCGCCGGGCCGCAGCATCGAGGTGACGTCGTAGGCGGCGTACTGGACGCGCTTGGCGTAGGCGGTGTTGGCGGGTTCGAGCTCGGCGCCGCCGACGCGGCGGCCGTTCAGCCGCGCCTCGTAGACGCCGAGCCCGGCGACGTAGAGGCGGGCGTCGCGGACGCCGCGCGGCAGCGAGAAGTCCTTGGCGAAGATCGGCAGCGCTTCGGGGACCGGCGACTGCGGAGGCTGCTGCCCGGTGACGGACGCCTTGTTCGCGAACGCGCCGTCGGCCGTGTCGGACGCGCCGACGGTGAAGTCGGCGGGCGCGTACGGGACCTTGCCGCCCGCGGCGGGCTGGTCGGTGCGCGGGAACAGCAGCACCTCGTCGAACGCCTTGGCGTCCTTGAGGTCGACGGTCAGCGTCAGCGGCGCGTCCGAGACGTCCGCCTTCGGGTAGGCGGAGCTGGACCAGCCGGCGAACTCCTGGTTCGTCGTCTCGGTCCCGTCGGTGAGGTAGCGGGTGCCCCACTTGCGGTTGACGTTGCCGCCGTTGTCGGACGCGGTGACGGTCCGGCCGGCGGCGAGGTTCGTGCCGGGGGCGGCCGAGTCGCGGACCTCCAGCTCGGCGAGCTGGAGCCGGTACGTCTCGTCCGGCACCTGCTCGACCATCGGCAGCCCGAGCCTGGTGACGTCGAGGCGGACGTACCGGGCGGTGGTCTTCGGCAGCCTCACCACGATGGGGTCGGGCTTCTTGGTGCTGGTCTGCCAGTCCTTCTGGCCGATCCAGCGGCCCCGCCAGTCGCTCTGGGCGGTGAGGCCGGTCTCGAACCAGGACGGCGACGACCAGCCGGACGCCTTCGGGCCCGTCCACACGCGGACGCGCCAGTACACGCGGGCGCGGCTGCCGAGCTTCTCGCCCGCGTAGTCGACGCGCTGGGAGGCGGAGGCGACGCGGCCGGAGTCCCACAGGTCGGGACGGCCCTGGTTTAGCGCCTTCTCGCTGGTGGCGGCCTGGATCCGGTAAGCGGTCTGCGCCGTGTTCCGGCCGCCGCGCAGCTGCCAGGTGAGGGGCGGGGTGGTGTCGTCAATGCCGAGCGCCTGGGACAGGTCGTCGGCCCGCAGGCCGGTGACGTCCGCGCGGGCGTCGGCGTGCGCGGGCGGGGCGAGGAGGGCCAGCGGCAGGACGACGGTCACCGCTGCGGCCGCGAGGCCGCGGATCGGCTTGCGCAAGGGGGTTCTCCTAGGAGGTCCGGGCCGTCAGGAACGGCCCTGGGCGTGCAGGTCCGCGATGCCGGCGGCCGTCAGGACGTGGTTGTAGAGGCGGAAGCCGGTGACCTGACCGTCCATGGCCGGGTTGCGGGTGTCCTGGGAGCGGCCGAGGTAGTTGTGGGTGGTGGCGCCGAGCGCGAGCGGGCTCATGACGAGGCCGTCCTTGCGTCCGGCGGGGGCTCCGTCGACGTACAGGACGGCCGATCCGCCCCCGGCGGTCACGGCGACGTGGGTCCAGGCGCCGGACGGGAGTGCGGACGGCGCGTCGGCGTAGTCCTCGCCGTCCATGCCGGTGATCTTCATGGTGAACCGGGCCCTGGCCGACCCGGTCCGGGCGATGACGGCGATGTACGTCGTCTTGTTGAACCCGAGGTCGAACACCCGCGTGTTGTTGGCGACGGTGTCAAGGTTCAGCCAGACCGAGACGGTGAGCGCGTCGAGCCCGGCGAGGAGCCCGGCGGGCAGGGCGACGTGGCCGCCCGTGCCGTCGAGCACGACCGCGCCGCCGTCGTCCGCCCACGAAGCGCCGGACGCCAGCGACGCGTCCGGCCACCGGCCCGTCGCGTCGGCGAGGCTCCGCCCGGTCAGCGGGAAGTGCGCCAGCAGCGCGGGCCTGCGGCGCGGCGCGGGCGTCGCCCAGTACACGGTGTAGCGCTCGTGCTGGACCTCGGAGAACGGCTTCAGCCGCACGGTCGCGTCGTCCGCCGACGCGGTGTAGGCCAGCGGGGTCCGGCGGTCGGCGCGCAGCGAGCGCGGGTCGATCGCGGGGAACGCGTTGAGCGCCCGGTCGCCGTACTCCCCCGCCAGCACGACCGGGCCGACGCTGACGGCCTGGACGCACGGGTTGTCGGGCGCCTGCCGCCAGACCGGCGCCATCGGCGTCGCGACGTCCACGACGTCGCCGCGCTTCCAGTGCCGCTCGATCGCGGCGTACGTCCCCGGGCGGGCCTTCACCGGGACGGCGGCGCCGTTCACCCGGATCCGCGGGCGGGCGCCCCGCGCGTCCAGCCAGCCCGGCACGCGGATCCTCAGCGTGAACCGGGACGAGCCGGAGGTCACGGTCAGGCGCGTCCGGTCGGTGTGCGGGTATCCGGTCTCCTGCCGCACCGTCACCCCGCGTTCCCGCCACGTCACCTCGGACGGGATGAACAGGTTGACGTACAGTTCGTCGCCGGAATGGAAGTAGACGCTGTCGGCGAATTTCGTCGCCGTCTCCATTCCCGTTCCGTGGTCGCAGGAGAAGTTGTCGTAGTCGGAGCTGTAGCTGCCGGGCGCCGCCTTCAGGCCGCCCTTGACCTCGCGCTGCGAACCGGGGAACAGGCCGGTGTAGTAGGTGACGAATCCGTGCTCGGAGTCGGGGTCCTGCTCGCCGAGCATCTGGTTGAGCAGCGTCCACTCGTAGTGGTCCATGTAGGCGGACTCGGACGGGTCGTGCAGGAAGAGCAGCCGCGAGAGCTTCAACATGTTGTAGGAGTTGCAGTTCTCGCAGGTGTCGGAGCCGAGCCGGCTGGCGATCTCGCCGGGCGGGCCGAACAGCTCGTTGTTGCTGTTCCCGCCGATCACGTAGGAATGGCGGTGGACGACGGTGTCCCAGAAATAGGCGGCGATGTCGTGGTAGCGGCTCTCGCCGGTCGCCTCGTACTCGCGGACCGCTCCGACGATCTTGGGGATCTGGGTGTTGGCGTGCAGGCCGTCCAGGGCGTCGCGGCGCTCGGCGAGCGGGCCGTAGACCGCCTCGTGGTCGAAGCGGCGCGCCGTCGCGAGGTGCTCGGGGTCGCCGGTGACCTGGTACAGCTCGGCGAGCACGTCGTTCATGCCGCCGAACTCGACGTTCAGCGCTTTCTGCATCTGGTCGGCGGTCAGCCTGGCGGTGCGGGTCCCGGCCCACGCGGCCATCCCCTTGAGGACGGTCAGGGCCTGGGCGTTGCCGCCGAGCCGGTACTGGTCGAGCAGCCCAGCCATGATCTTGTGGAGGGTGTAGTAGGGCGCCCAGGGGTGGCCGCCCGCCTCCAGCTGGTCGAAGACGGCCTCCTCGAACGCCGACAGGTAGCCGGCGGCGAACCCGGCCGACGGCGACGCCGCCTGGCATCTCGCCAGCTCGGCGACGATGTACCGGCCCTTGGCCGCGTACGCGTCGTCGCCGGTGTTCGCGTGCGCCTGTGCGAGCGCCGACAGCAGGTGCCCGGTGGAGTGGCCGCGCAGCTGGACGTCCGGCGCCTCCCAGCCGCCGCACGGCTGCGCCGACGACGGCAGCCCCATGTTCAGCCGGAAGGTGTGCAGGAGCCGGTCGGCGTCGACGAACTTCAGGTACTCGCAGGTCCGGGCCATGTTCGCGCGGAACGGGCCGTCCAGCAGCGTGACGTCCGGCAGCGGGAACGGCGCGAGGACCGGCTTCGGCGAGACGCGGACGGTCCCGGCGCGGGCGGACGATGCGGGCAGGGCGGGGAGGGCGAGCGCCGCCGAAGCGGCGCCCGCCGTGCCGAGGAACGCCCTGCGATTCAGGGCGCCGGTCATGCCCGCTGGCTCCTGATGGTGTGGTTCCCGTGCAGGCCGTCGACATAGACGTACTCGCCGTCGCTCCGGACGCCCTGCGTCAGCGCGCGGGTGCCGTCCCAGACGAGGTGCCCGTCGACCCGGACCTTGATCCGCTCGCCGAAGGTGGGCACGCCGGCGCGTCCCGTCGCGGCGTGCGGCGCCTTCAGCTTCGCGGTGTAGGCGCCCTTGGCGACCTTCCAGGAACCCTCGACGGCGCCGAGCGTCGTGGTGATGCGGCCCTGGGCGAAGGAGAGGTCGGCGGTGTGCGGGACGAAGTCGAACGACCGGCCGCCCGTCCCGGTCGGGTTCAGGCCGAGAACGCCGAAGGTCAGCGCGGTGACGGGGCCGGTCGCCCAGGCGTGCGCGAGGCTGGTGTAGGAGCTGCAGAAGACGCAGCCGTCCCCGGGGTTGCGGTACGACTCCCAGAACGTGCTGCCGGTGCCCTGCGGGTTGCTCAGCATGTAGCCCCACTCGCGCCGGATGATGTCGACGCCGGCCTGGTCGGCGGCCTGCCCGCCGGCGGCGAAGTGCGCGTTGACCTCCATCGATCCGGAGAAGACGCCCGGGTTGCCCTTGTTCTCGGGCGCGGTGGAGGCGACCTCGTTCCAGTTGCCCTTCAGCTCGGCGCTGATCCGGCGGGCCTGCTCCTGGTCGGCCAGTCCGTACCAGACGGCGAGCGAGTTGCCGTCCTGCGGGTGGATGGCGTTGTTGGGGTAGAACTTGTACGCGCCGGCGGCGTCGTCCCAGAAGTTGGCGTTGATCGCGGTGCGCAAAGCGGCGGCGCGCTGGGCGTAGGACTCCGCGAGGGCGGTGTCGCCCTGGGTGCGGGCGAGCTGCGAACCGGTGTCGAGGACGCGCCACAGCAGCACGTTCGCGATGAGGTTCTCGCCCTTGGCGAGGATCCGGACGGAGTCGGACGTGCCGGTGATCGACAGCAGGCCGTTCGCGTCGACCTTCGCGGAGCTGTAGTCGACGGCCTTCTTGTACCGGTCCCAGATCCCCGAGACCCAGCGCGCGTCACCGGTGTACTTGTAGTAGTCCCAGCTCGCGGCCAGGGTCCACAGGTGGTAGGTGTCCGAGCCGTACTTGTTCAGCTCCGGTCCCGCGTAGGGCAGCTCGCCGGTGTCGCGCTGGTGCTGGTAGATCACGTCGAGCGAGTTGCGGGCGGACGTGGTGTCGTCGAACGCCGCGTACGCGGACGGGATCTCGACACCGAGGTCGCCGGGCCAGACCGTCCGGTCCCGCTTGGCGCCGTCCACGAGGATGGACGCGCCGGAGCCGATGTCGCCAGTGTTGTCCCACAGCGCCGCCGGCGCCTCCCACACGCGGCCGGTCTTCGGCGAGATCGTGTTCAGCTGGACGGTGTAGGCGCCCGCGTACCAGATCCGGTTCAGCAGGTCGTCGCTGGAGTAGAAGTAGTTCGCGTACTTCGACGGGTCCTTCACCTGCGGCGCGGGCGTGTAGTGCAGCGACACCCCGTCCAGGTCGACGCTGCCGCCCGTCCGCATGAAGATCGTCAGGTAGCGGAACCCGCCGCGCAGGTACTTCTCCGGCGTGGTGTAGGCCGTGCGGCCGTCCACGTCGGCGGTGAGGGAGCCGTCGCGGCTGCGCGGGCCGCCGGTGGAGGCGTCGCTGTCGGTGGCGACGTAGGCGGACGACTCGTTGAACGCGAGCCCGACCTGCTGGGCGCCGTCCGATCCGGCGAAGTGCAGGGTGGTGAGGCCGCCGACCTCCTTGCCGAAGTCGAGCGTGACGTACGACCCGGCGCCGCTGAGGGTGGTCTTGTGCCCCTTGAGGACGGCGGACGGGTCCGTGACGTCGCCGCTGGTGTTGTAGACGGCGACAGGGCGGACCGTCCGGGACGACGGCGACAGGATGTACCGCTTCCACGGCGCCGCGTCGTGCCCTTGGGCCGGGGCGGCAGCGGCCGGGACGGCCTGGGCGGCGAGCAGGGCGGACATTCCCAGGGTCAGAGCGGCGATGCGCCGCCCGGATACGCTGTTGTGCATGGATTCCTCGGATTCCGATCCGTGTGCGGGACGGGGTCGACGGGGGTTCATGTGCGGGAGGGCGGGCCAACGCCCTCCCGCACGCGTTCTCGGGGGCCGGCTCAGCGGGTCCGGATGACCGCCTCGCCGTACGGGACGAGCCGGACCGGCCCGATCAGCCCGTACGCCTGGCGCGACGCCCCGCCGTAGACGGCCGGGTCGGACACCCGCAGCCGGTTGTTCAGCGTCGTGGCGACCTCGACCTCGATGGTGTTGGCGCCGCGCCGCAGGTAGGGGCCGATGTCCACGGCCGGGTACAGCACGCTGACCGGCGGGACGCGGCGCCCGTTCACCGACACCCGGCAGGTGTCGAAGACCTCGCCGAGGTCCAGGACGGCGCCGGCGCCGGCGCCGTCCCAGGTCACCGTGGTGGTGTAGGTGCCGATGCCGGAGACGTCCGCGAGCTCGGGGATGTCCGGCCACGCCTTGAGGGCGTCGAGCGCCAGGTCGTGCTGCTTCGTGCCGTCCGGGGTCATGTCCTCGACGCGCAGCCGCCAGGCGGTGAGGGTCTGCGCGGCGGGGACGGCGCCGATGGCGGTCGTGACCGTGCGCCCGTCCGCGAGGGTGGTCGCGTAGGTGCCGGCGGTGGTCGCGCGCGCGACGAGCCGCTGCCCGTCCACCCGCACCTCGGTCTCGGCGGCGGTGGCGGACGGGTGGTTCCCGCCGCGGGCCAGCACGATCACGGTCGCCTCGGACGGCTGGAGCGCGATCCGGACCGTGACGGTGTCGCCGTCGGCCTTGTAGACGGCGACGGGCTCGGTCTCGCCCGTCCACAGGTCCAGCCGGTACGGGACGGCCTTGCGGTCGGCGCGGGTGAACGACACCTCGTGGTCGATCGCGGCGACCGGCGGCTTGACCGTCTCCGCGTGCTTGCCGTTGCACAGGTAGAAGTAGTCGACGCGGCCGTCCCGGCGGTGGGCGTTGAGCAGCGTGGAGCTCTGCGCGTAGCTCGCCTCGGGCCGCAGGCCGAGCGCGTCGAGCGCGCCCTGGACGTCGGTCTCCGCCGCGACGTTCTTCACGCGTGGTAGCGCGAACATCTCCTTGACGACGGCGCGGAGGGCGTCGTTCTCGCCGTCCCTCGCGATGCCCGGCACCGTCGCGGCCGACCAGTCGCCGAGGAAGACCAGCGGGAGGCCCGCCTTGGCGAGCTTCAGCATCGTGCGGGCGCTGTCGAGCGGAAGCGTGCACTCGTTGCCGTTGAACCGGTCGCCCTCGACGAACAGCACCTGGTAGGCGGGGCCGTCGGGGGCGAGCCGCCCGTCCCGGACCGTCGCGGACGGCAGGTCCAGCAGCGGCGCGCTGATCATCTGGTGCGTCCAGCCGAGCGGGACGCCGTACTTGGTGAACCAGCCGGCGCCGATGCCGGTCTTGGTGTACCCCTTCTGCCGGAACACCGCGACGTCGACGCGGCTCGTACCGGCGCGCATCGCCTGGTGGACGCGCCCGAGGTACGCGGCGATGTCGGGGGCGTGCCGCCAGGTCGGCTGGCGCGGCCCCCACGACTCGGCGAACCCGATGCCGCCGTTGTACGGGGTGAACGCCGCGAACCCGGGCCAGGCCGCGCCGGGCGCGGTCGCGTAGGAGAACCCGTGGAACACGGTCTGGTTGAGACCGGCCGCGTAGGCGCCGCCCATGGTGCGCAGCAGCTTGTCCCACGTGGTGTTGTACGCGCCGCCCTGGTACGCCCCCGCCTCGCAGGACAGCACCTCCCGGCCCGCCATGTCGCGGCCTCCGGCCAGGGCGCGGTAGTCGTCCAGGTTCTTGAACCCGAGCGACTCGCCCTCGGGGACGTCCAGGATCGCCGCGGACCGGATCGCGTCGGTCTGGAGCCCGTACGGCTGGGCGCGCAGTTCCAGGCCCACGGAGTGCGCCCACGTGCGCAGCGCCTCGAAGTGGTACTCGTTCAGCAGGTCGGACACCGTCAGCCAGAAGTCGTGCCGCGCGTGCGCGGTGCGGCCCGCCTCGTAGCTGTGGACGGTGTTCTCCTTGTTCAGGACGATCACCGGCAGGTACGGCATGAGGTCGTAGCCGCGCCGCCGCCTGAACTCGGCGGGCAGGTCCGGGGTCCAGTTGAGGGCGGGCGTCTCCAGCTCGATCGAGTCCTCGAACAGCGTCGCGCCGGCCTTCTTGATCAGCTTGCGGACGCGCGGGGTGAGCAGCCGCGCCTCCCAGAACGCGGTGACCGCGCGCGTGCCCGCCCTGCTGAAGTGGTCGACGACCCACGAGTCCGGGCTGCTGTGCGGGCCGCCCTCGGGCTGCTGCCCGCTGCCGCGCCGCCAGTACGACAGCAGCAGCCAGTCGCCGCCGGCCGGGGCCGTCCAGGTGATCCGGCCGTCCTTCGCCCGCTCGGTCAGCTCGGTGAAGGAGGCGAAGTCGAGCCCGGTCTCCTTCCGGGTCGCGTTCGCCGGGTCGATCTTCACGGCGTGCACGGCGACGAGGGTCCGCTTCGTCACGCCCTTCGCCGCCGCCGCGACGGGCTCGGGCACGGGGCCGTCGTGCGTCGCGCCGCCCGCGACGGTCACCGTCCCGTAGGCCAGCTCCTGGACGGCGGCGTCGTCGTCCGGGGTGATCGTCGGGACGGCGGCGGGCCAGGACGGGCCGATCGTCAGGTCCACGGTCAGGCCGCGGCGGGCCGCCTGGTCCAGGGCGGCCTCGACGCCGGCGACCCACGCCGCCGTCCCCCAGCCGTGCCCCTGCGGGTCCAGGACGGACCCGTCCTTGACGCTGTGGTGCACGGCGGAGATCTCGCCGCCGCCGAATCCGGCGTCGGCCATCTGGTCGATCTCGCGGCGGATCTCGGCCGGGTCGACCAGCCCGTCCGGCCACCACCAGCGGAACCTCGGCCGCACGGCCGCGCCGGGCCGGGCGAACCCGGCCGTGCCCGGCGCGGCCGGGGCGGCGGCGACCGCCTCTCCCCCGAGCGCGGGGGCCGCGGCCGCCACGACGGCGGCGGCGGTGCCGATCTGCAGCACCCGCCTGCGGGTCAGCCCGCGCGGTCCCTGCTCGTTACGGTCGTCGTTCACTGTCGTCTTCCTCCTGAATCGATCGCGCCGGTCAGGTGCGCGCGATCACGGTGGTGCGGCCGGAGCCGACCGGGCCGATGGCGAGCAGCGGCCCGGTCGCGTCCCGGCCCGTGGTGCGGGGGGCGCGGGCGTGGGGCCCGGTGACGCGGACGTCCCGGGGGTCGGTGCCGCCGAGTTCCACGACGACTCGGGCGGCGGTGTTGGGCGGCACGTCCACGTCGAGGCGGTAGCCGGCCGCGCGGTCGAGCGCGACGGCGACGGGGCCGCGGACCGTCGGCACGGTCCCGGAGATCCGGGTGAGGGCGCCGGGCCGGGGGCGCACCTCGATCTCCGCGGCGCCCGGCGCGGTGATCTCCACGCCGAGCACGCGGCGGGGGATCGCGTTCGCGGGCGCCGAGCCCCAGGCGTGCGAGAACGTCATGTTGCTCTTCAGGGACGGGTCCCACGCCTCGCCGACGATGGTCGCGCCGAGGTCGTCCATGAGGTGCAGCCAGGAGTTCGTGCCGGTGGCGGTCATCAGCCCGATCGCGTCCTCGGCCCGGCCCGTCGCGAACAGCGCGTCCAGCAGGAACTGCGCGCCGTAGACGCTGACCCTCATGCCGCCGTCGGCGAGCGTCTTCCCCAGCGCCCGGACGACGGGGTCGGGCACGGTGCCCTGACCGGCGACGCCGAGCGCGACCGGGAACGCGGTGGCGTGCTGAGCGCTGTGGGTCGTGCCGGCGCCGTCCACGAACCGGCCGTTCGCGGCGTCCAGCAGCGTCGTGCGCATCGCGTTCGCGAGCGTGTCGGCCTTCGCCCGCCACGTCCTGGCGTCGGCCGTCTTGCCGAGGACGGCCGCGATGTCGGCCATCGCGGTGAACGCGGCGTACTGGCAGGCGTTCACCACGGTGTTGACCTCGGTGAACACGTAACCGTCGCGGTTGGAGGCGGGCCAGTCGACCAGGTCGCCGAGGTCCTGGCTCGACGCGCCCGGCTTCTTGTGCACCAGTCCGTCGTCGCCGAGGTAGGACGTCAGGTGCTTGGCCGCGAGGAGGTCGTAGTCGGCGGCGAGCTGGTCGGGGTCGCCGGTGTGCAGGTAGTCCCGCCACGCCGACATGACGTTCATCAGCCGGTACTCGGTCGGCCAGGTGTGGTTGCGGGCCAGGTAGGCGTCGGACGCGCGGGCCAGCGCGAACGACCGCTGCACCGCGTACTCCGACGCCTGGTTGATCAGCGCGTCGCCCTCGTAGGGGCCGCGCTCCCGGGTCGGGGTGTCGATGTACAGGTCGCCGCGGGTGACCTCGATCGAGTACCGGCACATCTCGTAGACCCGGTCGAGGTCGCGGCTGGAACTGGCGAACGAGGCGTCCGAGGCCCGCCAGTCGACGCGCCACGCGCGGCCGGTGGCCGCGTCCGACAGGTCGAGGTCGTCGTCGCAGATCAGCTGCGCGTAGCGGAAGCCGCGGTAGCCCCAGTGCTCGGCGGACTGGAGGCCGTCGCGCAGCGTCCAGACCTCCCGGTAGGTGACGCCGGCGCGCAGCGCGTACCGGACGGTGCCGTCGGCGTTCAGCTCCTCACCGAGCCGGACCTCGACGGTCTGCCCGGCCTTGCCGCGCACCGACAGCCGCAGCCCGCCCGCGATCTCCTTGCCGAGGTCGACGAGCCAGGTGCCGGGCGCGACCTTCCGCACCGACGCGGGCCGGACGTCGTGCAGCCGGACCGGCTCGACCAGCGCCGGCACCAGCCCGTCGATGGCGGGCTTGACCTGCGGGGCGTCCCAGCCGGAGTCGTCGAAGCCGGGGCTCGTCCACCCGGCCGGCTCTTTGCGCAGGTCCCAGTACTCCTGCGGGCCGACGTAGTAGGACGTGCCGATCGTGCCGGCGTCGCGCAGCATCCCGGCCTGGCGGCGCGCCTTCCACGACGCGCCGCTGGCGAAGGTGCCGGTCGTCCCGTCGGCGTAGGTGACGGCGAGCTGCGCGACGAACCGCTTGTCCTCGGTGGTGAACGCGAGGGCGGCGAGCGCGTTGCGGCGGCCGGGCGTCACCAGGCCGGTGACGTCGAACGAGTGGTAGCGCGGCGCGCCCGCCCCGGCCCGCTGGGACGCGAACCCGGCGACCTCGCCGTTGACCCAGATCTTCGCCGGGTACTGCCGGACGGGCGTGGGCGACTGCGCGGCGACGTGCAGGACGGCGGCGGCGATCGGCTTGCGCGCCGGGGTGAACTCGGTGCGCAGCAGCGCCCAGTCGTCGTCGGCCGCGCCCGCCGAGGACAGCGTCGACTGGCCCTTGCCGAGCGTCAGAACGCCGTCGGCGACGGTCCCGGTGCTGAACGTGCCGAGGCCGTCACTGAAGTCCTCGCTGATGAGGGCCTTGCCGTCGGGCGCGGTGAAGGCGACGGCGTCCCACTGGTTCGCCTCGGTCGAGCCGTTGCGCATCCCGACGGTGCCGGTGGCGTACGTGCCGTCGGTCGTGGTGTCGACGGCCGTGCCGTCGATCGAGGTCGTGAACGTCGATCCCTTCATCTCGACGGTGATCTCGTACCAGCGGCCCGTCTCGATCGGGACGCCGAGCGCCTTCTCCTCCAGCACCCGGTACGTCCCGTTCACGCACACGTGCTTCTTCAGCACGCCCGGCGATCCGGCGCGCAGTTGCCACAGGTAGTTCGCGCTCGCCGAGGACGCGCGGAACCACAGGCCCGCCGCCACGGCGGTGATCTGCACCCGCGCCTTCAGTACGCCGTCGCCGGGGGCCGTCGCGGCCGGGACCCAGATCGGCTCGGCCTTCCAGCCGTCCAGGCCGGTCGCGACCAGCGTCGGCGCCGACCAGCGCGACGCCTTCGGCCCGTCGAACGTCCGGACCCGCCACCAGTACGCCGTCCCGGCGGCGAGCGCGGGCCCGCCGTACGGGACGGCGACCGACGCGGCCGACGCGACCCGCCCGCTGTCCCAGTGGTACGGGCCCTTGGCGAGCCGCGACGGGGTCGTGGCGAACTGCACCTGGTAGTGCGTCTGCTTCGTCCCGGGTCCGAGGTCGGCGACCTGCCAGCTCAGCCGCGGCTTCGCCGCCGTGACGCCGAGGCCGTCCGGCAGCAGCGACGTCAGCAGCCCGGACGGCGTGCGCGCCGCGACGCCCTTCCCGGCGGGCGCGGCGGGCGCCGCGGCGGCCGTCCCGGCGTGCCCGAGGACGATGGCGCCGGTCGCCCCGATCGCCGACGCGCCGAGGAACCGCCGCCTGCTCAGCCCATCGCTCATGCGGGTTCCCCGCGAGGGGACGACCCCTCGGTTCGCTTCGCTCATGCGTGCACCCTGTGGGGGGACGACCCCCCACACCCCCCGGTTCGCTTCGCTCATTTCACGGCCCCTTCGAAGGTCCAGTCACCGGAGCCGATCTGGAAGACGGCGCGGTCGTTCTCGATCCCGACCCACTTGGCGTCCTTGGGCGCGTCCGGCCGGGCCGTGCCGCCGAACAGCGGGAACTCGACGCGGGCCGTCGCGTTCGGCGGGACGGTGGCGTCGAGGCGGAGCCGCTTGCCCGTGCGGCGCCAGGACGCAGCGGCGCGGCCGCGCGGCGTCTCGTAGGTCGCGGCGGCGCGGGTGACGTCGCCGACCACGGCCGGGCGGACGAGCAGGGACGCGTAGCCGATCGAGCCGTCGGTCTGCGACAGCCCGGCGAGCCCGGCGTGGAACCACTCGTCGATCGCGCCGAGCATGAAGTGGTTCTGCGAGTTCCCGGACGTGGGCCCGTCCCAGTTCTCGGTCAGCGACGTCGCGCCGTGCACCACCTGGTAGCCGTAGCTGGGGTTGCCGGTCTGGGTGGCGACGGCGTGGATGACGTCGTCGCGCCCGGCGGCCGACAGCACCCGGAACACCGACGGCAGCGCGATCTCGCCGACGGTGAGGTGGTAGCCCTTCGCGGTGATGCTCTGCACGAGGTGGGCGAGCACCTTGTCCTTGGACGCTGCGGGCACGATGCCCATGTCGAGGGCGAGCGCGTCGCACGCCTGGCTGCCGGACCCGTAGGTGTCGCCCGTCGCGTACTTGCCGTTGAACGCGTCGCCGATGTCCCCGGCCAGCTTGGTGTACTTGGCGGCGTCGTCGTCCTTGCCGATGACTTTCGCGATGGACGCCAGCGCCGTGACCGCCCGGTGGTAGCCGAACGTTGCCGTGACGCCGAGCGGGGTGCTGTTGTCGAAGGTGATCCAGTCGCCGAGGCCGTAGTCGAGCAGGTTCCCCTTCGCCTTGGACGACAGGTAGTCCACGTACCGCGCCATGTTCGGGTAGTAGGTGCGGAGCGTGGCCTCGTCCCCGTACGCCCGGTACATCTGCCAGGGCGCGAACACGATGACGTTGCCCCAGTTCGGGTCGTCGCGGAACCCGCCGGAGAACACGGTGTACTCGGGCGCGATGTCCGGGACGAGCCCGTCGGCCGTCTGCGCCTCGGCGATGTCGCGGACGATCTCGCCGTAGTAGGCGGTCACGTCGTAGTTGCGGGCGACGGCCGGGAAGACCAGGTTCGCCTGCTCCAGCCAGCCGAGCTTCTCGCGGTGCGGGCAGTCGGTGAGGACCGAGTACATGTTGCTCTGCACGGCCCGGTCGATGATCCGGTGGATGTCGTTGAGCAGGCCGTGCGAGCTGGTGAACGACCCGGCCGTGTCGTTGGCGGCGCGCAGCGCGATGCCGGTGACGGTCCCGTCGTCCGGCGCGGACGGCAGCCCTTCGAGCTGCACGTACCGGAAGCCGTGGTAGCAGAACCGGGGATGCCAGGTCTCGGTGCCCGTCCCGGACAGGGTGTAGGTGTCCCAGATCGGCGAGCCGGTCGTGCTCTGGCTGACGGTGCCGTCGCCGGACAGCAGCTCGCCGGGGCGCATCGTCACCTTCGTCCCGGCCGGGCCGCTGACCCGCAGCCGCGCCCAGCCGGCGACGTTCGTCCCGAGGTCGACGACGTACACGCCGTCCTTCGGCTGGGTGATCTTCTGGGTGCGGAAGGTGCCGGCGGGTTCGATCGGCGGGGCCATCCGGGCGGTGAGCTTCGCGGTCGGCGCGTCGCGGCGGACGGCGGCCGTCCAGTCCGCCGGGGCGCGGCGGGCGTCGAAGTCCTCGCCGCCGTACCAGCTGCTGAACGTGGTGGCGCCGAGCGCGGTCTTCCAGGACGTGTCCGACGCGACGACCTCGCGCGACCCGTCGGTGTAGGTGATCTCGAGCTGGCCGAGGAACGCGGGCCGGCCGTCCGAGCGGGTGAGCTTCTGGTAGCGGCCCGGCGTGGCCGGGACGTTCGCCATGCCGTTGCCGACCTCGGCCTGGATCGTGTTGCCGCCGCGCCGCAGCAGGCCCGTCACGTCGTAGGTCGAGTAGACGATGCGCTGCTTGTACGCGGTGTAGGGCGGTTCGAGGACGGCGTCGCTCACCGGCCGCCCGTTCACGGTGACGTCGAGGACGCCGAGCGCGGTGGCGTACAGCCGTGCCGACCGCACCCGCTTGCCGAGGTCGAACTCCTTCTTGAACAGCGGGAGCGCCTCCGGCTGGGCGTGCAGCGGCGGCGGGGCCTGCTGGCCCTTGACCGTGGCGGCGGTGTCGAACGCCTTGCCGTCGCTGGAGGTCTGGACGGTGAAGTCCTCGGGGAAGTTGGCGGTCCTGCCGTCGTCGGTCATCACGTCGGTGCGCGGGTAGAGCAGCACCCGGTCGAACCGCCGCTCCTCGCCGAGGTCGATCTGCACCCAGATCGCAGAGGCGAGATCCTGGTCCTGGTACTGCATGCTGGTGTAGCCGAACGGCGCGGCGTCGCTGGTCAGCGAGCCGTCGGTAATCGCCTTCGGTTCCCACTGGCCCGCGACGGTGTAGCTCTCCGACGCGGTCACCGGCGCGTGCAGCGCCGCGTTCGCGCCGGACGCGCCGTCCTGCACCTGGACCTCGGCGAGCTGGAGCCGGGACACCTTGTACGGCCAGCCCTCCTTGATCGGGAGGCCGAGCCGGGTCACGTTCAGCCGGACGTACCGGGCGGTGCGGGCAGTGAACGCGACCGTGGCGGGGGTGGGCTTCGGGTCGGACCACGCCGGGTTCCCGATCCACTGCGCCGTCCAGTCGGACGCGGCGAGCAGGCCGGTCTCGAAGTGCGCGGGCTCGCTCCACGCGGACGCGCGGCCCCGCTCGTCCCACACCCGCACCTGCCACGACACGCGCTGCCGCGAGCCGAGGGCGCGGCCGGCGTAGGCGGTGGCGACCGCGCCGCCCGCGACCTTGCCGGAGTCCCACAGGTCGGGGCGGTGCAGCCGGGCGTCCGCGCTCGCCGCGCGGACCTGGTACGCGGTCTGCGCCGCGTTGCGCGGTCCGGCGGCGAACCGCCAGCTCAGCGTCGGGTTCGCCGCGTCGATCCCCAGCGGGGACCGCAGGTGCGCGGCCTGGAGCCCGGTGGGCGTCAGCGTCCGCGCGCGGGCGGGGTCGCCGGGCGCGGCCGGCGCGGCGCTCGCCGCCGAGGGCAGCACGCCGGTGGCGGTCACGGCGGCGGCCGCGACGCCGCCGGCCTGCACGAATCGTCTCCTGGAAAGCTCGCTCGTCATCGTGGTGCTCCTCAGGCGTGCGTCGACTGGAAGGTGAGGCGGCCGGACCCGGCCTGGAAGACCGCGTAGCCGCCCTGCATGCCGGTGAAGCGGGCGCCGCCCGGCCCGGACACGCGGACGTCGCTCGCCGACCGCGCCGGGACGCGGATCTCGGCCGTGACGTTGACCGGGACGTCCACCGAGAGCGAGACGCCGTTCCCCTGCCGCTTCCACTGGACGCCGACGTCGCCGCGCTGGAGCGGGATCGTGCCCGTCGCCCCGCTGATGCCGGACAGCGGCGGCTGGATCCGCACCGACGCGGACGCCGGGGCGGTCACGGTGACGCCGAGGAGGGACCGCTGCACGTCGACGAGGGACGTCGAGCCCCACGGGTGCGAGAAGCTCTGCCCGGTCTCGGGCGCGTCCCACGACTCCCAGGTGAAGGTGCCGCCGCGCGCGAGGATGTTGCCCCAGCCGGGTCCCTCGGTGTCGGTGAGGCGGGTGACGATGTCGCCGGGGCGGCCCGCGTCGTCGAGCGCCTGGAGCAGCCGGTGCGCGGTCATCGGCCCCATCTGCATGCCGAGCCCGGCGATGTAGGAGCCGATCGCCTCGCGGGACCCGGCCGGCGCGATCCCGTACGCGACCGCGTACGCGTTGGCGATCTGCGAGGCGTGCGTGCTCTGCGTGCCGTCGCTCTTCAGTCCGTCGATGTAGATGCCGTCGGCGCGGCGGAGCTTGGTGTTGATGGCGCCGGTGAGGGTCCCGGCCTCCTTGCGCAGCGTGGCGGCCTCGTCGGTCTTGCCGAGCGCGTCGGCGGCCCGGGCGGTGGCGTTCAGGACGTCGACGCCGAGGACGTTGATGACCGTGCGGGCGGCGGTGTCCATGTCGTGGCCGTAGCGCATGGTCGCGGGCCAGTCGATGATGCCGTACTTGTACTGGCCGGACCCGCCTTCGAGGTCGGTGACCAGCCCGGTGCCCGAGTCGATGTAGCGGCGGACGTATCCGGCGACCGCGTTCATCACCGGGTACGCCTGCGCGAGGGTGGCGGCGTCGCCGGACTGCTCGAAGTAGTCCCACACCCAGCCGGGGAACATCTCGGTGTAGTCCGGGATGTCGCGCTTGCCGTCGCCGTTCGGGTAGACGGAGTTGAGCCGGCCGTCCGGCCAGTAGCGGGCCTGGGAGGCGATGAACTCCTGGATCGCCTGCCGGGTGAGCCGCCGCTCCCCGAACGCGCCCATCGCGGCGGTCGAGGTGTCGACGGCGTCGCCGAGGAACTGGCCCTTCTCCCGGGTCGGGGTGTCGAGGAACTGCGACTGCGACCCGTACAGCGCCGACCGCGCCATCATGGCGTAGGCGTCGTTCACCCCCTTGTCGGACGTGCGGACCGTCGCGGTGCGGTCGACGGAGTTGTGCTGGACGACGGCGGAGATGTCCTCGGGGTCGATGCCCGCGCCGGGACCGACCTCGAAGTAGCGGAACCCCTCATAGGTGAACGCCCGGAACGTCTGGTCGCCGTCGCGCTGCGTGTAGCCGTAGGTGAGGTCGGTGTCCTGGTTGTCGTCCTTGGAGCGCGACACCGTGCCGTCGTCGGCGAGCAGGTATCCGGCGTGCATGTCGACGTGCCGGCCGGCGGTCCCGTTCCGGAACCGGACGACCGGCACCGCCGGGATCACCTTCCCGAAGTCGGCGACGAGCGCGCCCGACGCCAGCTTCGTCACCTTCACCGGGTGGACGGTCTCGTACGCCAGGGACGTCTCCTGCCCGTGGACGTGCTTGAACGTCGAAGTCGGGTGCGCGCCGACGACCTGCGGCGCCGCCCAGGACGAGGCGTCGAAGCCGGGCCGGTCCCAGCCGAGCGGCTCGGCGGTGCCGTCGACGTCCTCGACCCAGTCGGCGCCGTCCCCGTTGCGGCGCGGTGCCGTCTTCCACGGGCCGCGCGCCACCTTCCAGGTGCCGTCGCTGACGACGACCTGCCGGGTGCCGTCGGCGTGGTCGATGACGAGCCGGACCAGCAGCCCCGGCTCGCCCTTCGGCCGCCCCTGCCCGGACCCGTACCAGTGGTAGACCGCCCCGAGCGTCGCGTCCCCGCCCGCCTTCAGCCGCGAGGTGACGTCGACGGTCTTGTAGAACAGGTCGTCGGCGTACTCGAACGCCGGTCCCCGGTCGACCGTCTCGCCGTTGAGGCGCAGGTCGTACTGCTGGTCGGCGGAGATGTGGACGCGGGCCCGCACCACCGGCGACGCCCCGACGGTGAAGTCCTTGCGGGCCAGCGTGTAGTCGTCGGACTCGGCGGTGGTCCGGCGGATCCAGGACGCCCCCCACTGGCCGTCGCTCAGCCCGGTGTCGAACGACGCCGCCCGCGACCACGGGGACGCCTTGCCGGTGCGGTCCCAGGTGCGGACCTTCCAGGTGTAGGTCGCCTCGGACGCCAGCGCCGGCCCCGCGTACGGCACGTACTCCTGGCTCGCCGACGTCACCCGTCCGCTGTCCCACACGGTCTTGCCGGACGCGTCGCGCACGGCGATCTCGTAGGCGGACTGGACCTCGCCGGGGTCGACGTCGCGGGGCCGCCACCCGAACCGCGGCGCGCCCTCCACGCTGAGCGGCCGGGCCTGGTCGCCGACGGTGAGGCTTGCTGGTGCCTGCGGGGCGTGCCCTGCCTTCACCGCGCCCTGGGCAGTTCCGGGCAGCGCCACGACGGCGGCGGCCGTCATGGTCGCGGCGGCCGCGAGGACGGTGCGGGACCCGGTGGAACGATTCACGATACGGCGGATCATGAGGAAGAACCTCCAGTGGGGGGATGCGGCCCTACGGCCGTACGGAGAAGCCGCTCAGCTGCACGTTGGCGTTGGTGGAGTCCCAGCTCCGGCTGACCTCGATGCGCACGTACCGGGCGCTGACCTTGTCGAACGTCGTCGTCCCGCCCTCCTTGGGCGTGTCGGCCGCGGTGGCGACGGTGCGCCACGTCCGGCCGTCATCGGAGACCTGGACGGCGTAGTCGCGCGGCCCGTAGTTGGAGCGGCCGCCCACGACGACCGAGCCGAACCGGACGGGGGCGCCGAAGTCGAGCCCGTACCGCACCGGGTCCTCCGCGGTCGGTCCCTGGCCCGCGGCGCGGCCCCACGAGACCCAGAACGTGCTCGCCGAGCCGTCCACGGCGAGCTTCGCCGGGTAGCGGTCCTGGCCCGCGTCCGCGATGACGCGCGGGAACGGCGCGCCGCCCGGGTTGAGCGCCAGGTCGCCGGAGTGCCGCAGCGTCACCGCGGTCTCGGCGGACGGCCCGGCGTCGCTGCGCGCGGTCACCTTCAGCGTGCTCGTGCCGGACGAGACGCCCTGGTCGCGCACGTCGACGGGCACCGTCACCGATCCGCCGGCGGGGACCGTCACCTTGCCCTGCCGCGGCGTCGCGGTGATCCCGTCGGCGGCCGACGCCGCGACGGTCACGTTCGCCGCACGGCCGGAGGCGTTGGTGACCCGCACGGTCGCGCGGTTGTAGCCGCCGTCCGCCAGCGGCAGCTCGGGTTCGAGGGCCTCGGCGGTCAGCACCGGCCGGTCGCCGCCGGTCGCGGTGAGGGTGAGGGGGCCGAACAGCCCGTAGTCCATCGGCGCCCGCGAGGACGCGCCGGTGCCGGGCGCGACGCGGACCGCGTTGAGCAGCGTCGAGGCGACCCGGACGGTGATCGTGTTGTCGCCGGGCCGCAGGTACCGGCCGACCTGGACGTGCCGCAGGTCCGCCTGGTCGAGCGGCGGCAGGTCGTGGCCGTTGACGTTCACCTTGACGGTGTCCACCGGCGTGCCGAGGTCGATCTCGGCGGCGTCGATGCCCTTCCAGCCGTCGTCGAGGGTGACGTGCGCGGTGTAGGTGCCGACGCCCGACACGTCCTTGAGGTCGACCGGGTAGCCGCCGGCCGTGGTGATCGCCGACCAGGCGGGCAGCGCGCCGTTCTCCCCCGCCTTCAGCGTGACGGGGCCGAGCGTCTTGTGCGCGGTGTCGCCGGGCTTGCCGGACGGCCCGGGGCCCCACGAGTCGACCGACAGGGACCACTCGTTCAGCTTCACCGGCTGTGGGACGGCCGCCGTCCGCTGCCCGCCGGGCCGGTCCGGCTTGCCCTGGCCGGGGAACGTGGCGTCGTGCCGCGGCGTGACCGCGATGACCGTGGCGTCGTTCGCCGCGAGCCGGACGGGAACGGTGACCGTGCCGTGCCCCGACGTGTAGTCCGTGATCGGGGTGATCTTCCCGGTCCAGGTGTCCAGCTTGTACGGGGCGCCGTCGCCGGTCAGGGTGACCGTCTGCGCGGTCGTGGTGTTCGTCTGGTTGTACAGGTAGTAGTAATCCGTGGAGCCCGCCTCGCGGCGGACGTCGAGGATCGCGCCGGAGCCGTCGTGCGGGGTCGCGGCCGGCGTGACGCGCAGGCGGCGCAGCGCGTCGGGCGCGTCCGCCTCGCTCGCCGCCCGGACCACGGTCCGCTGCTTGAGCAGCTCGGAGACCACCGAGGTGAGCTTCGCGTCCTGGCCGCCCGCGTCGCCGTCGCCGGGCACCGTGCTCGGCGCGTCCCCGACGATCACGACGGGGAGGCCCTGCCGCGCCAGGCTCAGCAGCTTCTCGGCGGCGGCCAGCGGCATCGTCTTCTGGTCCTTCAGCAGCACCGCGTGGTAGGCGGAGCCGTCGCGGAACAGGGCGCCGCCGGAGTAGGAGGCGTCCTTGCGCTGGAGCTGCGCCGGGCTGAGGTACTCGTAGGTGTATCCGGCCGACGCCAGCTCCGAGGAGTCCTGGATCAGCTTGTTCGACCCGGAGCCGGTGGTGCCGGTCCCGTTCATGCCGAAGTCCTGCCAGTACACGGCGAGGTCGAAGCGGGGCTTGCCCTGCCGCAGCACGAGCTGCATCCGCGCGAGGTTGTCGTTGACCGCGCGGTAGTCGGCCCAGTTCGGGCCGCCCTTGTCGCCCCACGCCTCCGAGTAGGAGGTGTTGCCGCCGTAGGTCATGCCGGGCCAGACCGACTGGGGTCCGGCGCCCGCGGGTCCCCGGCTCAGGTACGGGAAGCCGTGCCAGACGACCTGGTTCACGCCGCCGGCGAAGCCGCGGTAGACGGCCTGGAGGTTGGAGGCGTCCGATCCGGCGCCCGCCGTCGAGCCCCACACCGTGCCGGAGAACGCGCAGCACTCGTCGGACACCACCGGCTGCCCGGACAGGTGGGCGCCCGTGGCGACCACGCGGTAGTCCTGCACGTTGCTGTAGGCGCCGACCGACTGCCCGAACGCCAGCGACTCGCCCTCGGGCACGTCGATGTGCGAGGCGGCCTCCGAGACGTCCACCGGGATGCCGTACGGCTGGATGCGGGTCTTGATGTGGTGCTTGTGCGCCCATTCGCGCAGCACGTCGAGCCGGTTGCGGATGTACAGGTCGCTGAGCGTCTGCCGGTAGTCGGTGCGGACGCGGGCGCCGACGCCGCCGCCGAAGTCGAAGAACGGCCGGTCGGTGATGCCCTGGTCGCCGACGCCCGCGAGCGCGGGCAGCACGTCGACGGGCGAGTAGCCGCGCAGCTTCGTCCACTGGTCGACCAGCTGCGACGTCCACTTCTGCGTGGTGCCGAGTTCGAGCGAGTCCTCGAACAGGTCGGTCTCGCCGATCCGGGCGAGGAGCTTGCGCACGTCGGAGGTGAGGATGTTCTTGTCGTAGAAGTCGGTGGTGGCCTTCGCGCCGGCCTCGCTGAACGGGTCGAGCGCGTAGTTGGTGCCGGTCGCGGTGTAGCCGGACAGGGACTGCCCGCTGGGCGTCTGGTAGAAGGCGATCAGCGCGTAGGTGCTCTTGTCGTCGCCGGGGAAGTCGACCGCGACGTTGCCCTGCTCGTCCACCTTCGACGTCACGTCGGTGACGCTGGAGCGATCCAGCATCCGCGGCGCGCTGGACGAGGCGCTGCAGCCCGCGTCGGAGCACTTCGCGACGAGCGCGGCGACGAGCGTCTTCTTCGCGCCGGCGGGCGGCGCGACGTTGAAGTTCGTCGGCAGCCCGCCGGAGCGGCTCGTGCCGCCCTTGTGGAACTCGTAGGAGAAGACGATCTGCTGCTGGGCGCTGGGGTCGTTGACGTCGGCGACCGTGGGGACGGTCGCGGGCCAGCGCGGGCCGATGGTGAGGTCCAGGCCGAGGCCCTTGTCCCTGGCCGCGGCCAGCATCGTCCGGGTCTTCTCCGCCCAGAGCGGCGTGCCCCAGCCGTAGGTCTTCAGGAAATCGGGGGTGTTGCCGCCGGTGCCCTCGACGTTGAAGGGGGCGACCTCGGCGCCGCCGCCGCCCGCCTTCTTGATCTGGTCGAGCTCGGCGGCCAGCTCCTTGTCGTCGGTGTAGGCGAGCGGCTGCCACCAGCGGTACTTGGGCCGCACGGAGGCCGGCGGGTCGGCGAAGGTGCCGCGGGTCAGGGCGGGCACCGTCGGCCCGAACGACTCGGCGCCCTCCGCCGCCCCGACGACCGCGAGCCCGGACACGGCGAGCAGCGCCGCCACCGGCACGGCGGCGAGCCGCGCCGAGGTCCGGCGGGCTCCGGCCGCCGGACGGACTTTGGAGCGGGTCATGAGGAGTAGCCCTCCAGTTCGATGACGCGGCTGTAGTTGTGGTCGTTGGAGTCGTGCACGAGCAGCCGCAGGGCGGACGCCTGCACGGGGGCGAAGGTCCGCTCGACCCTCCCGGCGGTGTTGCCGGTGACGGTCGCGACCGTCGTCCACTGGCCGCCGACCTGCGCCTGGACGTCGAAGTCGCGGAGGCCGGACTTGGCGGCGGAGTTGCTCGGGCTGTCGAGCGTGTAGACCTCGACCCGGCCGATCCTCTGCGGGTCCTTCCAGGTCGCGGTGAGGGTGTCGGGGAAGGACTTGGAGGTGTCGTCGTTCCAGCCGCCGACGCCGTTCAGCCAGACGCCGGAGTCGGTGCCGCCGTCGTTGGCCCAGGCGGGCGACGACCCGCTGTGCGTGCTGGACGCCGACATGGTCGCGGAGCGGACGAGGTTCCCGGTGACGAGGACCGGCGCGGTCACGGACTCGTCGTCGGCCGTGACGGTGACGGTGCCCTTCGTGCCGTCCGCGTCCGGGCCATTCACCTCGACGGGGATCTCGGCCGAGCCGCCCGCCGGGATCGTGACCCGCGCGGGGGCGGACGCGGTGAACCCGGCCGACGCGGCCGCCTTCACCGGGACGGTGACGGCGCGGCGCTCCAGGTTCGTCACGCGGAACCGGGCGTCGGCGGCCGTGCCGGGGATCACCGGGACGTTCACGCCGAACGGCGGCTCGGCGGCGAGCTGCGTCCGGTCCTGCCGCACCGCGGTGGGCGTGCGGACGGCGAACGTCCACGAACCCGACCCGACCTCGTAGACGGCGTGCCCGTTCTGGACGCCGAGCGAGCGCGCGCCCGCCGGGGCCTGCGCGGCGGACGCGCCGAGCAGCGGCACCTCGACGCGCGCGGGCGCGCCCGGCGGGACCGTCACGTCGAGCCGCAGGTCGTGCCCGGACCGGCGCCAGGCGCTGGACACCGTGCCGCGCGGGGTGTCGTACGACGACGAGGCGCGGGTGAGGTCGCCGACCACGGCGGGCCGGATCACCAGGTCGCCGTAGCCGACCGAGCCGTCGGCCTGCCGGATGCCGGCGAGCCCGGCGCCGAACCACTCGTCGATCGCGCCGAGCATGAAGTGGTTCTGCGAGCCGTAGCCGGTCGGGCCGTCCCAGTACTCGGTGAGCGCGGTCGCGCCGTGCACCACCTGGTAGCCGTAGCTCGGGTTCGTGACCTGCTGCGCGACGGCGAGGATGACGTCGTCGCGGCCGGCCGCCGACAGCGTCCGGAACACCGACGGCAGCGCGATCTCCCCGACCGTCAGGTGGTAGCCGTTCGCCTTGATGGTCGAGACGAGGTGGTCGAGGACGGCCTGCTTCTGGTCGGCGGGCACGATGCCGAGGTCGAGCGCGAACGCGTCGCCGGCCTGGCTGCCCGACCCGTAGGTGTGCTTGCCGGTGTCGAGGTACTTGGCGTTGAACGCGTCGGCGATGTCGCCGGCGAGCCTGGTGTACTTCTCCGCGTCGTCGTCCTTGCCGAGCAGCTTGGCGATCTTCGCGAGCGCGGTGGCGCTGCGCTGGTAGCCGTAGGTGGCGGCGACGCCGGTCGGGGTGGTCTTGTCGACGGCGGCCCAGTCGCCGAGGCCGTAGTCGAGGAGGTTCCCCTTCGCCTTGGACGTGAGGTAGTCCAGGTAGCGCTGCATGTTCGGGTAGAAGTCGCGCAGCGGCTTGGCGTCGCCGTAGGTGACGTAGTGCTGCCAGGCGGCGAGGATGATCGCGCTGCCCCAGTTCGGGTCGTCCCAGACGCCGCCGGAGAACGTCACGTACGCGGGCGCGATGTCGGGGACGAGCCCGTCGGCGGTCTGCGCCTCCGCCATGTTGCGCAGCAGCGCCGGGTAGTAGGCGGCGACGTCGTACCCGCGGGTGATCGTGCCCTGGACGAGCTGGGTCTCCTCCAGCCAGCCGAGCTTCTCCCGGTCCGGGCAGTCGGTGAGGATCGACATCATGTTGCCCTGCACGGCCCGGTCGATGATCGTGTGGATGCCGTTGAGCAGCAGGTCGGAGCTGTCGAACGAGCCGGCGGAGGCGTTCCCGGCGCGCAGGATCGTCGCCGAGACCGTGTCCGCGGTCGGCGCCGCGTCCAGACCGCTGATCTGGATGTAGCGGAAGCCGTGGTAGACGAACCGGGGGTGCCAGGTCGCGGTTCCGGTGCCCGCAAGGGTGTAGGTGTCCATGATGGGCGGGTTCTGCGCGCCGCCCGCGATCATGGTGCCCTGCTCGACGAGGCCGTCCGCACCGAGCCGCTCTCCCGGCTTGATCGTCAGCTTCGTGCCACGCTCGCCGCGCACGCGCAGCTCGGGCCAACCGACAATGTTCTCGCCGAGGTCGAAGACGTAGGTGTCCTTCTCCGGATGCGTGACCTTCACCGTCTTGCGGGTGCCGACGGGGACGATCGCCGGGGACATCCGCGCGGTGAGCGCGATGCCCGGGTCGGGCGCCTCGGTGGCCGGCTTCCATGACGACAGGTCCGCGGACGGCCCGTCCCAGCCCTGCTGCGCGAGCCGGGCGTCCTCGTCCTCGCCCCCGTACCACTGGCTGGACGTGGTCGGCCCGAGATCGGTGCGCCAGGACCCGTCGGTCGCGACGCGGGCGGTCGTGCCGTCCTCGAGCGTGACCTCCAGCTGCGCGAGCAGTTTGGGCGCCCCCTGCGCGCCGACGTACTTGGTGTAGCGGTCGTTGGTGGCGGCGACGTTGTAGGTGCCGTTGCCGAGCCGCACGCCGATCGCGTTGCCGCCGCGCCGCAGCAGCTTCGTCACGTCGTAGGCCGCGTACTCGACCCGCTTCTTGTAGTCGGTGTTCGGCGGTTCGAGGACGGCGTCGCTGACCGGCCGCCCGTTGATCGTCGCGTCGTAGATGCCGAGCGCGGTGATGTACAGCCGCGCCGACCGGACGGTGTTCTTCAGCGAGAACTGCCGCGCGAGCAGCGGCAGCGCGGGCATGGACGTCTGGTAGGCGGGCGGCGGGACCTGGTCGGTGACCGTCTTCACCACGGTGAACGGGCCGTCCGCCGCGTCGGAGGTCTGCACGGTGTAGTCGACCGGGAAGTTCGGCGTCTTCCCGTCGCTCGTCATCACGTCGGTGCGCGGGTAGAGCCTCACCGACGCGACGTCCTTGGCGGCACCGAGGTCGAGCTGCAGCCAGATGTGGTGGCCCGGGTCCTGCGACTTGTAGGCGTTGCTGGTGTAGCCGAACGGCGCCTTCTGCGTGGTGAGCGACCCGTCGGTGAGGAACTCCGGCATCCACTTGCCCGGGTACTCGCGGACCTCGGACGCGGTGACCGCCGCGCCCTTCGCCACGTTCGCGCCGGACGGGTCGAGCGCCTCGATCTCGGCGAGCTGCAGCCGGGACAGCAGCGACCCGCTCTCGCTGATCGGCAGGCCCAGCTTGGACACGTCGACCCGCAGGTAGCGGGCCTTCGTCCCGGCGGGCAGGCCGACCGTGACGGGGCTCGGCGCCCAGTTCAGCCACCGGTCGTCGGTGATCCATTTCCCGGACCAGTCGTCCTTGCCGAGCAGGCCCATCTCGAACCGGGCCGGGGGGCTCCAGGCGGACGCCCGCCCGGAGCCGTCCCAGACCCGGACCCGCCACCACACCTGGCGGCGGGAGGTGAGCGCCGTGCCCCGGTAGACGGCGTTCGGGGTGCCGGACGCCACCTTCCCGGAGTCCCACAGGTCGGCGCGGCCGAGCCCGTTCCGGGAGGTGGCCGCCTCGACCTGGTAGGCGGCCTGCGCGGCACCGCGGCCGGGCGCGGTGAGCCGCCAGCTCAGCGCCGGCGCCGTGTCGTCGATGCCGAGCGGGGCGTCGAGCGCGTCGGTGCGCAGCCCGAAGGCCCGCAGGCCGGACGCGTCGGCGCGCGCCGGGACCGCGAAGGCGGCCCCGATCAGCAGCGGGAGGAACGCCGCCGGAAGAGCGGCGCGGGTCAGTGCTGTGCGGGTGGGGGTCGTGCGGGTGGGGGTGGTGCGCATTCAGGCTCCCCGGACGGTGGTGAGGAACTTCAGGTCACGGGCGGGCTCGGCGGTGAAGGTCGCGCCGCCGTCACGGCTGACGGCGGACGCGCCGCCCTGGTACGGGTCGTGGTCGTTGTAGGCGACGCCGTAGCAGCCCGTGGTCGCGGTGGAGGAGATCCGGACGGTGTAGTGCGCGCCGCGCCGGACCGGGATGCCCGGGTGGACGGTCACGTTCCGCGCGGACCAGCCGATCTCCGCCGCCGGGACGGAGCCGGACCAGAGCGTCCGGGTCCCGTCGGTGACCTCGATGTCCAGCGGCTCGGACGGCGGGGTGCGCTCGACGCGCCCCTGCTCGGTGCCGTCCTTGAACGCGGTGACGGCGAGGGAGGCGAGGCGGCCGCCGCGCCCGGCGGTGAACGACTGCTCGCGCCGGACGCCCCCGGCGACGTCGCAGCCGGTGCGGAAGCCGGCGGTGCCGCTGCTCTGGTCGAGGCCGGGGACCGCCGCCTGCCGTCCCGGGTGCCCGGGGTCGAGGCGGACGGTCGCGTTGCCGCACTGGACCGGGGTGATCGATCCGTCGGCGCCGAACGCGAGCGGCTGCCAGTGGTAGTTGGCGAGGGCCTCGTTGGTGTGGCCGTTCCACAGGTCGCTGAAGTACATGTAGATCGGCGGCGCGCCGTGCCGCTGGCGGAGCGTGGCGACCTGGGCGGGCTGCCCGCCGCAGGAGTTCGCGGTGATGCTCGTCCCCGCGGTCGGGACGACCCACTTGGACAGGTCGCCGGAGAAGTCGTCCGCGAGCAGGTCCTGACCGGACGCCGAGGTCACCCGGACGTTGTCGAACTTCGCCGACTCCAGGTCCGCGCCGTTCCACTCGCGGAACCCGACCTTGCCGACGGGATACGTCGCGTCGGTGTAGGTGTCGACCTGCGTCCCGTCGACGGACGTGGTCAGCGTGGAGCCGGACGCGGTGACCGACACGTGGTGCCACTCCCCCGCCGCGATCGGCTTGTCGAGCTGCACGACGTGGCTGGCGGTGGTGGACCCGGCGCGCCGCAGCACGCTCAGCTTCCCGTTGCCCGTGCCGGAACCGGTGAGCAGGAACAGGTAGCCGTGGTCGTCCTGGTTCATCCGGACGGAGAACCCGGCCTGCGCCAGCTTGCCCGACGCCGTCGGCAGCGGCGCGACGTCGAAGGAGAAGGTGTAGTCGGACCAGTCCTCGCCCTGCTGCGACAGGCCGTACAGGCCGCCGTGGACGGTGAGCGCGCCGTCGGCGGCCGTCCAGGCGTCGCGGCCCTTCCACGGGCCGAGCGGGCTCGTCGCGGTGAGGTAGGACGTGCCGGTGCCGGTGCAGTACCCGCAGTTCGGGTCCGACATCGTCAGGTAGTACACGCCGTTCCGCTTGAAGATCGACGGCGCCTCGACGCGGGTCACGCCCGTGACGTCGTAAGGGCCGGCGGCGCGCAGGTAGTCGGGGGTCAGCTGGATGACGGCGATGTGCCATCCGGCGTTGCTGCACGCCAGGTAGCCGGTGCCGTCGTCGTCGACGAACACGTCCAGGTCGGCGGTGCAGTGCGTCCCGGCGGGCAGGTCGGGGACCGGCTGCTCGGTGAACGGACCGGTCGGCCGGTCAGCGGTGTAGACGCGGAACTTGTCCGCGGCCTCCTGGTCGTTCACCCACATGACGTACTTGCGGGTCGCCTTGTCGTAGACGGTGTGCGGCCGGAAGCAGAACTTGCAGGAGCGGGCGTCCACGACGTGGCCGCGGTCGGTCCAGTGGACGAGGTCGGGCGAGGAGTACACCTTGAAGCCGCAGAACGTGCTGTTGACCGTCCACTGGTAGCCGCAGTCGTAGCTCGTCCCGTACAGGTAGTAGGTGTCGCCGAACCGCTGGATCGCGCCGTCGTGGGCGTCGACCGCGTTCCCGCCGGTGTCGAACCGGACGGTCTGCTCGCCGTCCGGCCCGTAGTTGGTGATCGGGCTGACCGTCGACGCCAGCGCGGGCGGCGCGGCGGGTGCGGCCAAGACGCCGAGCAGCAGCGCCAGGGCCGCGGCGAGGGCGAGGCCGCGGCCTCGCCAGGGCCGGCGTGGGGGGATGGTGCGCATGGACGGGGCGTCCTCTCGGAGCTGCGCTGTGGGGTGGGGGGCGGCGCGTCGTCCGTTTCCGGGCATGCGGAACAGAGCCCGTGGCCGTGCGGGCGGGGTTGCACGGCCACGGGCCTGCGCTCGTCATCGCCTAGGGACGGATCCCCCGATCGCGCCTAGAGAGAAGTTCGAGTCCGTCAGGGTCGGTCGTCCGGCGGGTGCCGCCGGGGTCAGGGGTTCACGGTGACCAGTTCGATCTCCAGGAGGTCGGCGAGGGCCTTCAGGTCGGCGATCCGGTGGCCGGTGCCGAGGGCCCAGTGGTGGGAGATGCCGGTGGCGCTCCAGGCGTCGACCCATTCGCCGGGGTCGCAGCCGAAGTCGACGCGGGACGTCGTGTTCCCGATCTGCAGCAGCGGGCCGTCCACGGTCTCGCCCTCGGACGCGACGAACGCGAACCGGCCGTCGCGGCGCTGGATGACGCCGAACGCGGTGACCGGGCCGTGCTTGACGTCGAACTCCACGGACACGCCGTAGCCGCGCTTGCCGTGGTAGACGCCGAGGCCGCGCAGCAGCGGGCGGCGGGCGCTGATCGCCAGGTGGGCGGGCCCGTCGTGGCCCATCTCGACGTGGCCGCGGTGGAAGTCGAGCGCCTGCAGCTCGGTGAACGAGCCGCCCGCGCCGAGCCGGTCGGCGATCAGCATGGCGAGGGAGGTGCGCAGCTCGTACTCGCCGGCCGCCGGGATCCCGCGGGCGGTGAGCAGCGACGCGCCGAGGATCATCCCGGCGCCGAGCCGCTCGTGGATCTCGCCGTCCAGGCCCCGGTGGTAGTAGGCGAGGCTGTCCAGCTCGAAGTCCTCGACGAGCCGGTCCAGGCCGACCGACACCCGCGCGGCCCAGGTGAGGTCCTCGTCGTTGACGGAGGCGTCCAGCTCGAAGATCTTCTCCGCCTCGGCCTTCTTCGCGGCGGTCTCGGCGTCGGTGACCTTCTCCACGCGGACCCGCAGGTCGTCGAACTCCAGCACCTCGACGTGCCCGCCGAAGTTCGCGCTGACCAGCGTCAGGTCGGTGGACACGTCCAGCATGCCGGGGTACAGGTGGCCCATGAGGCCGTGCCGGCCGCGGCGCAGCGCCGCGCGCACCCCGGCGGCCCGCACCCAGCGGCCGATCTTCGCCCAGGCCCGCTCGTCCTCCAGGTAGCCGGAGACCGAGCGGAACGGGACCCCGCACCGCGCGAAGGCGTTCGCCATCTCCGGCAGCGGGCAGGCGCCGCAGTAGGCGAGCCACTGCCCGGTGTCGAACGTGGCGTGGTCCATCGACTCGGTCGGCTGCAGGTTGATCAGCAACACCGGGGCGTCCGCCCGCTGCGCGACGGGGACGAGCATCGTCGCGGTCATGTAGGTGGTGAGGAAGCCGACGATGATGTCGCAGCCCTCGGCGCGCAGCCGCTCGGCAGCGGCCGCACCCTCCTGCGCGTCGGAGATGAACCCGACGTCGACCACCTCGGCGCCGAGCCCGCGCATCCGCTCCGACACCCGCTCCGCCGACCGCTTCAGCTGCGGCAGCAGATCGGGGAACTGCGGCCAGTACGCGCCGAGCCCGCCGGCCACGAGTCCCACTTTCACGGGCGGCGGCGCCCCGGTGTTGCCTGCCATGCCTGCTCCTCTCGATTACCTGGCCGTCCCTGTCATTCGGCTGTCAGGGTGTGGCGGCCGGACGGCGCGCCGTCCACGTAGACGTACTTCCCATCGCCGGACACGCCCCGCGCGGTCGCCTCGCCGTGCGCCCAGACCGTCCGGCCGTCCAGGGTGACGCGGGACGTCGACGGGGTGACCGGGACGGCGAGCCGGCCGGACGTGCCGCGCGGGGCGGTGACGTCGAGCCGGAAGCCGCGGCCGGTCGTCCGCCACGACGCGGCGATGGCGCCGTGCGGCGTCGGGACCGTTCCCTCGGCCCACGTCAGCCCGCCGGTGAACGGGACCACGGACCACGACGAGTACCCGGGACCGGTCGGCTGGACGCCGAGGACGCGGGTGGTGAGCGTGACGGTCGGGCCGCTCGCCCAGCCGTGCGCGAGGCTGGAGAACTGCTTGAGGTTCGGCGTGCCGTCCGGCTGCATGTGCTCCCAGAACGTCGAGCCGGGGTCCTGCCGGAGCTGGTGGCCCCAGAACGTCCGGATCAGGTCGAGGCCGGACGCGTCGCCGGTGTCCAGGCGCGCGTCGGACTCGAACGAGCTGGGCAGCGGCGCGTAGAACGGCGGCAGGCTCGCGTTCGGGGTGGCCTGGGAGACGGTCAGCGACCCGTACTGCGACCAGTTGTTCTTGCGCAGGTAGGCGAGGGCGCGGGTGGCGCGGTCGCCGCCCGCGACGCCGGCGAGGACGGCCGTGGCGTTGGCGTCCTGCGGGTAGGCGCCGGGGATCTCCCGCGACAGCCGGTAGGCGCCCGCCTTCTCGTCCCACAGCTGGTCGTTGATCGCCTTCTTGACGGTCGCGGACCGGTCGCCGTAGGTCGTGGCGGCGGGCGCGTCGCCGCGCGCCTTCGCCATCGCGGCCATCTGCGTGAGGTTGCGGGCGTACAGGGCGTTGACGTACGTCTCGTGGCCGCAGTCGGAGTAGCCGTAGTGGCCGCAGGAGCCGACGGCGCCGAACGCGATGAGGCCCTTGTCGTCCTGGGCGCGGACCGACTCCAGCCACGCCGTCGCCTTGGTGAGCTGCGGCCACCACTCGTCGAGGTAGGCGCGGTCGCCGGTGTAGAGCCAGTGCTCGTACATGTTGTTGACGAACCAGGTGACGTACTCGCCGTAGGTCCGCAGCTCGTCGGCGTTGTGCTGGCCGACCTGGCTCTCCGCGGGCATGAACCCGTCCGGGAGCTGCTGGGAGGCCAGCGACGACAGCGAGTTGTCGACCGCCTCCAGGTCGCCCGTGGACAGGTAGGTGACGGGAGCCTGCACGGCCAGGTCGCCCTGCCAGACGATCCGGTCGCGCTTGCCGCCGTCGTAGATGACGGACTTGCTCGGGTCGGCGTGCGGGACCTGCGCGTCCGCGTGGTCGCCCTCGCCGGCGGCGTACGGCCAGCTCTTCGCGGTGTTGGACGCGCCGGTGTTCACCTGCACGGTGTAGGCGCCCGCGTACCAGATCTTGTTCAGCTCGTTGTCGCTGGACAGGAAGTGGCCCTGGTAGCCGTCGAGGTCGCGCTGGTTCGGGGCGGCGGTGAAGTCGACGGACACCCCGTCGATGTCGACGGTTCCGGGGCCGTCGAGGAACAGCGTCGCGTAGCGGAACCCGCCGCGCAGGACGCCGTCGCGGACCGTGGTGGGCAGCTTCTTGCCGTCGAGCGGCAGGGCGTGGCTGTCGGTGTCCTGCGTGTAGGGCTGGCCGGGGAAGCCGTTCCAGATGTTCGCGGTGTCGCAGCCCGGCGCGATCTTGCCTTCGCCGTCGTTGGCGTCCGGCGTGAGCGCGGCGTACCGGATCGACTCGGAGAAGCACGCGCGCAGCTTCGGCGGCGTGGACGAGGCGCCCTTCACCCGGACCTTCAGGTGCCCGGCGACCTCCTTGCCGAAGTCGATGACCAGCAGCGGGGAGCCGGTGCGGTCGGCGGCGCCGGTCAGCCGGACCGAGCCGCCGCCGTCGCGCAGCGCGGCGTCCGGCGACCCGTCGATCCGGCCCTGGCGCGGGTCGGCCTTGTAGATCGCGACGGGGCGGACGGTGCGGCTCGACGGCGACAGCACGTACGGGCGCCACTGGCCGTGCTCCGGGCCGTAGGACGCGTCCTGCCAGGGGCCGCGCGGCCGCGGGGACGCCGAGGCGGGCAGGGCGACGGCCGCCGAGGCCGACACCGCCAGGGCGGCGGCGACGGCGGCGCGGGCGAGGGAGCGGCGAGCGGTGGGGGGAACCATCATCACTCCAGGTCAGCGGGAGGCGGTCAGGACGGACGAGCCGGTCAGGCCGGGCACCTGCACGAGGCCGTCGCGGACGGTGACGCCCGGCTTCACGGCGGTGCCGTTCCGCCAGACGACCGAGCCGTTCACGCGGACCTCGGACGCGCCGGACGCGGGCACCCCCGCCGTGGCGGTCGTGCCGCCCGGCGCGGCGACGCGGAGCGTGAAGGTCGTGCCGTGCCGCTTCCAGGCGGCGGTGATGTCGCCGTGCGGCGTCGGCACCTTGCCCTCCGCCCAGTTCAGCCCGTCCGGCGGGTGCGGCAGGACGGTGAACGACGAGAACCCGCCGGAGGCCGGCGTGACGCCGAGGACCTGGTTGGTGAGGAACGACGTCGGCGAGGCCGCCCAGCCGTGCGAGAGGCTGGTGTAGGAGCCGAGCTGCGGCGCGCCGGCGGTGCTGACGTTCTCCCAGAGGGTGCCGGGCGCGTCCTTGCCGAGCATCGGGTACCAGGTGCGGCCCAGCACGGACATCGCGCCCGCCATGTCGCCCTGCGAGGCGTAGGCCAGCAGCGACTGGCCCGACACGAACGGGCTGATGTACTGCGGGACGACGCCGCCGGCCTTGTCCACGGTGAGGTCGCCGTGCGGGTCGGCGAGCCGGTCGCCGAAGAACTTCAGCACCGACTTCGCGCGGTCCCCGGTGGCGACTCCGGCGACGACCGCCATCGCGTTGCCGTCCTGCGGGTGGTTCCCGTCGGTGGGGCCGACCTTGTAGGCGCCCGCGGCCGCGTCCCACAGGTCGTCGTTGATGGCCTTGGCGGTGCGGGCGGCATTGTCGCGGTAGGTCTTGGCGAGCGCCGCGTCGCCCTGCGCCTCGGCCGCCTGCGCGGCCTGGCCCAGCACGTGGACGTACAGGGACGAGACGTAGGTGCCCTTGCCCTCGTTGCCGTAGCCCCAGGTGCCGCCCGCGCCCTTCATGTCGAGCAGCCCGTCGGAGCCGACCTTGGACTGCATCCACGCGACGTTCTTCTTCATGGCGTCGTACCACTTGTCGAAGAACGCCTGGTCGCCGGTGTAGAGGTAGTGCGTCCAGTAGTTGCCGACCCACCAGGCCGCGTACTCGCCCCAGCCCATGTTGTAGCCGAGCTTGTCGGTCAGGTAGAGCCCGGGGATCTGGCCCTGCGGCGACTGGCCCTTCGCCATGAACGCGACGGCGTTGGCGGCGGGGCCGCTCTGCCCCGTGGTCAGGTACGACACCGCGTCGGAGACGGCGTTGTCGCCGCCCCAGATCATCCGGTCGCGCTTGGCGCCGTCGCTGATGACGCTGTCGCCCTCGCCAACAATCGCGTCGTTGCGGACGGGACCCTCCTGGCCCGGGTAGGGCCGGCCCGTCTTCGGGTCGATCGTCGCCATCTGGACGGTGTAGGCGCCCGCGTACCAGAGCCGGTTCAGGGTGTCGTCGCCGGACAGGAACGCGCCCTTGTACCCGTCGAGGTCGGGGTTGGCGGGGTCGGCGGTGAACTTCAGCCGCAGGTCCGACAGGCGCACCTCGCCGGGGCCGTCCAGGAACACCATCAGGTAGCGGAACCCGCCGCGGATGACCGGGTCGGTCATCGCGGTGCGCCCGCTCTTCGTGCCGAGGTAGTGGGTCTCGGTGGCGAGGCCGACCGGGTCCTGGCTGTAGTCGGACGCGGTGGTGAGGTACTGGCCGCTCTCGCTGAAGGCCAGGCCGAGCCTCGGCGTGCCCTCGCGGACGTCGGCGGTCACCTGGACCTGCCCGCCGACCTCCTTGCCGAAGTCGTAGACGACGTAGGGGCGGCCGTAGTCGTTGGAGGCGAGCGTGGTCGTCCCGCCGTGGAACGCTCCCGCCGGGTTCCGCACGGTGGCGCCGTAGGGCGCGGCGGACGCGCGGCCCTGCTTCGCGAGCGTCCAGACGGCGTGGATGCGGGCGCCCTGCCCGGGGTCGTCGGCGTTGCGGAACTCGACCTTGATCGTTCCGGACGCGCCGGTGAGCCGCGCCGGGACGTCTACCTCGTAGTGGACGAGCCCGTCCTTGTCGCCGCTCCACACCCCGGCCTGCTTCGGGTCGGGCGTGCGCTCGTGGACGACCGTGCCGTTCACCAGCACGTCGTAGTGGGCGGTCGCGCTGCCGGCCTCCTCGACCCGCAGCGTGACCGGGCCGCGCCCGGCGCGCATCGTGTAGGCGAAGCCCGCGCCGGCCGCGCCGCCGGTCTGGCGGACCGTGACGCCGTCGGCCTTGCCGGTCGTGGACGTCCCCGGCTCCAGGCCGTGGCCGGCGGTCTCGGACGCGGCGGAGTCGGCGGACACGTAGTCGCCGTTGACCCCGTACGCCTCCCCCACCCGCGCGGGACGGACCGTCCGGCCGGACGGCGCGAGGACGTAGTGGCCCGCGCGCGACAGCGACGGCAGGCCGAGCGGGTCGGAGGCGGACGGTGAGGCCGACGCGGCGCCGGCGGGGGCGGCGACAAGGACGGCGGCGGCGAGGGCGAGGGAGGTGACGGTGGACACGCGTGCTCGTGCGAACTTCTCGGCCGGGGGCATCGTTATCCCTTCGGGTTCACTTGGTCGAGCGGGCCCATGGAGGGAAGGCCGGCGGTCCGGGTGGGGACGGCGCGGCGGCCCGGCAGTGGAGTGCCGGGCGCCGGCGCGCGGTCCGGACCGCCGGCCCGAACATCGTCGTCGGGACGGGTCGTCGGGTCGCGGGATCGGGACGCGGGGTCAGCGCAGGAACGCGGCGGCGACTCCGGCGTCCACGGGGATGTGCAGTCCGGTCGTGTGGGTCAGGTCCCCGCCGGTGAGGGCGAAGACGGCGGCCGCGACGTGCTCGGGCAGCACCTCGCGCTTCAGCAGCGTCCGCTGCGCGTAGAACTCGCCGAGCCGCTCCTCCTCCACCCCGTAGACGGCGGCGCGCTTGGCGCCCCAGCCACCGGCGAAGATGCCGGAGCCGCGGACGACGCCGTCCGGGTTGACGCCGTTGACGCGGACGCCGTGCTCGCCGAGCTCGGCGGCCAGCAGCCGGACCTGGTGGGCCTGGTCGGCCTTGGTGGCGCCGTAGGCGATGTTGTTCGGGCCGGCGAACACGCCGTTCTTGGAGGCGATGTAGACGATGTCGCCGCCCATCCCCTGCTCGACCATCACCCGCGCGGTCTCCCGGGAGACCAGGAACGAGCCGCGGGCCATGACGTCGTGCTGGAGGTCCCAGTCGGCGACGGTGGTGTCCAGCAGCGGCTTGGAGATCGACAGGCCGGCGTTGTTGACGACGAGGTCCACGCCGCCGAACGCCAGCACCGCGTCCCGGACCGCCGCGGCGATCTCGTCCTCGGAGGTGACGTCCGCGCCGACCGCGACGGCGACGTCCGCGGCCCGCAGCGCGCCCGCGCCGATCTCGGCCGCCACCTTCTCGGCGGCGCCGAGGTCGCGGTCCGCCACGACGACGCAGGCGCCCTCGGCGGCCAGGCGGCGGGCGGTGGCCGCGCCGATCCCGGAGCCGCCGCCGGTGACCAGCGCGACGCGGGTCGCGAGCGGCTTCGGCTTCGGCATCCGGCGGAGCTTGGCCTCCTCCAGCTCCCAGTACTCGATGCGGAACTTCTCCGCCTCGTCGATCGGCGCGTACGACGACAGCGCCTCCGCGCCGCGCATCACGTTGATCGCGTTGACGTAGAACTCGCCGGCGACCCGCGCCGTCTGCTTGTTCGCGCCGAACGAGAACATCCCGACGCCCGGGACCAGCACGATCGCCGGGTCGGCGCCGCGCATCGGCGGCGAGTCCGGCGCGGCGTGCCGGTCGTAGTAGGCCGCGTACTCCTCGCGGTACGCGGCGTGCAGCTCCTTCAGCCGGGCCTTGACGTCGTCGAGCGGCGCGTCCGGCGGCAGGTCCAGCACCATCGGGCGGACCTTGGTGCGCAGGAAGTGGTCCGGGCAGGACGTGCCGAGCGCGGCGAGCCGCGGGTGCTCGGCGCGGGAGACGAAGTCGAGGACGGCCTCGGCGTCGGTGTAGTGTCCGACCTGCGGCCGGTCCGTGGACGCCAGCCCGCGGATCAGCGGGAACAGCGCGGCGGCGCGGGCGTGCCGCTCGTCCTGCGGCGGCGTCGGGTGGATCACCTCGCCGAACGGGTCGGCCTTGCCGTGCTCGGCGATGTACGCCTCGGCGGTGCGGATGATGTCGAGCGAGTTGGCCTTGCACTCCTCGCTCGTCGCGCCCCACGCGGTGATGCCGTGCCCGCCGAGGATCACGCCGATGGCCTGCGGGTTCGCCTTCTTGATCGCGGCGATGTCGAGGCCGAGCTGGAAGCCGGGGCGCCGCCACGGCACCCACGCGACCCGGTCGCCGAAGATCCGCCGGGTCAGCTCCTCGCCGTCGGCGGCGGTCGCGATCGCGATGCCGGAGTCGGGGTGCAGGTGGTCGACGTGCGCCGCCTCGACGAGGCCGTGCATCGCGGTGTCGATGGACGGCGCCGCGCCGCCCTTGCCGTGCAGGCAGTAGTCGAACGCGGCGACCATCTCGTCCTCGCGCTCGACGCCCGGGTAGACGTCGACGAGCGCGCGCATCCGGTCGAGGCGCAGGACCGCGAGGCCCTTCTCGGTGAGCGTGCCGAGGTCGCCGCCGGAGCCCTTCACCCACATCAGCTCGACGTCGCGGGCCGTCACGGGATCGGTGACGGTGCCCTTCGCCGAGGCGTTCCCGCCCGCGTAGTTGGTGTTGCGCGGGTCCGAGCCGAGCGTGTTGGCCCGTTCCAGCAGCTGCTCCACCTCGGGTGGAGTGGTCATCGGTGCTCTCTCCTTATCGGACGGCTTGTCGGAATCGACGGCGTGTCGGAATCGGCGGCGTCAGGCGCCCCAGCCGGCGGCCTGGCCGTCCTTGCGCTCGGCGACGACGCGCTCGAAGTAGCCGGACGCCTGGTAGGCGGCGACCGGGTCCGGGTGCAGGCCCATCTCCTCGCGCAGCTCCGCCAGCAGCGGCCGCACGTCGGTGTTGTAGGCGTCCATGAACACCGCGTTCGCCGCCAGCACGTCGCCGGACTCCTGCGCGGCGCGCAGCGCGTCGCCGTCCACCAGCAGCGCCTTCGCGGTGGCCTCCTGCACGTTCATCACCGAGCGGATCTGGCCGTGGATCTTCGGCTCGATGTTGTGGCACTGGTCGAGCATGAACGCCACGCCCGTCTCCGGGGCGTAGCCGCCGCCCCGCACCACCTCGTACATGATCCGGAACAGCTGGAACGGGTCGGCGGCGCCCACCATCAGGTCGTCGTCGGCGTAGAAGCGGGAGTTGAAGTCGAACCCGCCGAGCTTCCCCTCGCGCAGCAGGAACGCCACGATGAACTCGATGTTGGTGCCGGGCGCGTGGTGCCCGGTGTCCACGACGACCTGCGCCTTCGGCCCGAGCTTGAGGCAGTGCGCGTAGGACGTGCCCCAGTCCGGCAGGTCGGTCATGTAGAACGCCGGCTCGAACAGCTTGTACTCCAGCAGGAACCGCTGGTCGTCGCCGAGCCGCTCGTAGACGGCGGCGAGCGCCTCGGCCATCCGGTCCTGCCGGGTGCGGATGTCGTCCTGGCCCGGGTAGTTCGTCCCGTCGGAGAACCACAGCTTCAGGTCCTTCGACCCGACCGCGTCCATGATGTCGACGCATTCGAGCAGGTGGTCCAGGGCCTTGCGGCGGACCTTCGGGTCGGGGTTGGTGACGCTGCCGAGCCTGTAGTCGTCGTCCTGGAAGACGTTGGTGTTCACCGCGCCGATCCGCACCCCGCGCTCCTTGGCGTGCGCGGCCAGCGCGGCGTAGTCGTCCACCTTGTCCCACGGGATGTGCACGGCGACGCTCGGCGCGACACCGGTGAAGCGGTGCACCTGCGCGGCGTCGTCGATCTTCTCCTGCGGGGTGCGCGGCACCCCCTGCTGGGCGAAGACCTTGAACCGGGTCCCCGAGTTGCCGTACGCCCAGGAGGGAGTCTCGATCTGCTGGCGGCGCAGGGCGTCCTTCACCGCGCTGGTGTCGTTCACGGATGTAACCTCACGTTTCTGCTGTCCGGGGCCGCCGCCGGGAGGGGGCGGCGGCCCTCAGTCGAGATGGAAGACCTCGGGGAGCGGCCGCATCCCCTCGTCGGGGCGGCCGTCGAGGTCCTCGAAGAACGGCGCCATCTCCGCCTGCCAGCGGGCGTTGACGTCGGTGCGGGCCATCGCCTCCTGCGCGGCCGCGAAGTCGTCGGTCTCCAGGTAGCCGACGAGCAGGCCGTCCTCGCGCAGGAACAGCGAGTAGTTGTGCCAGCCCGTCTCCCGCAGCGCGTCCCGCATCTCCGGCCAGACCGCCTGGTGGCGTTCCTTGTACTCCTCCAGGCGGTCCTGCCGGACCTTCAGCAGGAAGCAGACGCGCTTCGTGCCGTCAGCCGCCATCGATCAGAAGTGGTACTGGTCGATGTTCTTGGCGTCGAAGACCGTCGGCGGGCCGAGGATGACCTCGCCGTTGGCGCCGATGGTGCGCTCGCCGAGCTTGCCGGCCTTGAACGTCTCGCCCTGCTTGCCGGTGATCTGCCCGGACGACAGCGCCGCCGCGGCGTAGGACGCGAGGTAGCCGAGGTTCTTCGGGTCCCACAGCTCGAACGACTTGACCGTGCCGTCCTTGATGAACTTGCGCATCTGGTCCGGCGTGCCGAGGCCGGTCAGCGTGACCTTGCCCTTGTACTTGGAGCCGTCGATGTAGCGGGCGGCGGCCGCGATGCCGACCGTGGTGGGCGAGATGATGCCCTTCAGGTTCGGGTACGCCTGCAGCAGGCCCTGCGTCTGCTGGAACGACTTCTGGTCGTCGTCGTCACCGTAGGCGATCTTGACGAGCTTCATGCCGGAGTACTCCGGCTTCTTCAGCTCGTCCTGCATGTACTTGATCCAGGTGTTCTGGTTGGTGGCGTTCGCGGTCGCCGACAGGATCGCGATGTCGCCCTTGCCGCCGATCTGGTCGGCCAGCAGCTTGACCTCGCTGCGGCCGATCTCCTCCGAGCTGGCCTGGTTGATGAACACGTTGCGGCACTCGGGCGCGGTGTCGGAGTCGTACGCGACGATCTTGATCTTCTTGGCCATGGCCTGCTTGAGCGGGCCGCACACCGCGTTCTGGTCGTTGGCCGCGATCAGGATCGCGTCGTGCCGCTGCTGGATCAGCGTGTTGATGTAGGACACCTGCGAGGACGCCGACGCGTCGGACGGGCCGACCTCCTTGGCCTCGCCGCCGTACTCCTTGGCGGCGGCGATGCCGGCGTTGTCGACGATCGTCTCGTAGGGGTTGTTCACCTGCTTGGGCAGGAACGCGATCTTCAGGCCCTTCTTGAGGGGCGCGTTCGGGTCCGCCTTGCCGTCGCCCGCGGCGGCCTTGTTCCCCGAGTCGGACGAGGAGTCCTTGGTCGTGCCGCCGCACGCGGCGAGGGAGAGGGCGAGTGCGCCCGCGGACGCGACGGCCACGAGGCGGCGCGGGGCGCGCAAACGAAGGGTCATCACGAGTGCCTTTCGGGATTCCAGGTCGTGCTCTGGGGTGGGATATCGGACGCGGCGGGGGACGCGGGTCGGTGCTTCTCGAGGGGGGACGACCCCCCACACCCCCGGCCGGCTTCGCCGGGGGTCATGGTGCGGCGGCGGGGACCGCGGGTCGCGCGCCCCTCCGCCGGCCTTGTGCCTCGCGCACCACGGCGATCAGCCGCGGCGTGAGGACGCTGATGATGAGCAGCAGCCCGGTGACGATCGACTGGACCTCGGTGGAGACGTCGTTCAGCATCAGCAGGTTGCGCAGCAGGCCGATGAGCAGCACCGCGGCGATGACGCCGCCGAGGGTGCCCTTGCCGCCGTCGAAGTCGATGCCGCCGAGCAGCACCGCCGCGATGACGGTGAGCTCCAGGCCGAGGCCGTTGTCGGCGCGGGCGCTGCCGTAGCGGAGCGTGTAGACGATGCCGGCGAACCCGGCGACGAGCCCGGACACCACGAACAGGATCAGCTTGAGGCGCTTGACCCGGATGCCGGCGAAGTACGCCGCGTCCTCCTGCGAGCCGATCGCGAACAGCGACCGCCCGACGCCGGTGGCGTGCAGCACCACCGCGGTGACGACCGCGAGGACGGCGAACAGCGCGATCGGGTACGGGATCGGCGTGCCGGGGATCGACTCGGTCGCGAGGTCGGTGTACCGGGTGGGGAACTCCGAGATCGCCTCGGTGCCGAGCACCACGTACGCCAGGCCCCGGTACAGGGTCATGGTGCCGATCGTCACCGCGAGCGAGGGCAGCCCGAGCCGGGTGACCAGCAGCCCGTTGACCAGGCCGCAGACGACGCCGACGACCAGCACGATCGGGATGATCGTCTCGATCGCCATCCCGTGGTCCCACATCTTGCCGGTGAGCGCGCTGCACAGGCCGAGCACGGACGCGACCGACAGGTCGACCTGCCCGCACACCACCAGCAGCGTCATCGGCAGCGCGATGAGCGCGATCTCGCTCAGGTCGCCGAGCGCGAACGACAGGTTGTCGGTGTTGGCGAAGTCGGGCGAGAACCCGGCGCCGCCGGCGAAAACGATCACCAGCAGCGCGGTGACGGCGGTCTCCCACCGCAGCAGCCGGCCGAGGGCGATCCCGCGCGGGGCGCTCTTCGTGTCAGTGCTCACGACACCTTTCCTTTCGGCGCCTCGTCCCCGGTCGCCGGCGCGGTCGCGGCGGAGGACGCGGAGGATCCGGCGGACGGGGCGGCGGGGCCGTCGTCGCGGTGCGCCCCGGACTCCAGCGACCGCTGCTTGAGCGCCTTGGTGACGCGCAGGGCCAGCAGCCGGTCCACGCTGATCGCCAGCAGCAGGAGGACGCCGGTGATGGCGTCCTGCCAGAACGAGTTGACCTTGAGCACCACCAGCACGCTGCCGATGGTGGTGAGCAGCAGCGCGCCGAGCGCCGCCCCGTACACGGTGCCGACGCCGCCGGTGATCGCGACGCCGCCGACGACGACGGCGCTGACGACCTTCAGCTCCCAGCCGTGCGCCGCGTCGGCGACGACGGTGCCGAACCGGGCCAGCCACAGCACCCCGGCGAGGCCGGCGAGGCCGCCGCTGACGAGGTAGGCGGTGAGGACCCGGCGGCGCAGCGAGATGCCGGCGAGGTTCGCCGCCTCGGGGCTGGACCCGATCGCGTAGAACTCCCGTCCGGAGGAGTAGGAGCGCAGGTAGTAGCCCATCAGCAGCATCACGACGACGGTGATGACCGGCAGGTACGGGACGCCGAGGACGGAGTCGTTGCCGAGCGACAGCACCGAGGACGGCAGGTCCGCGGCGCCGATCTGCTCACCGTGCGCGATCTTGTAGTCGAGGCCCTGGATGACGTAGAGGGTGCCGAGCGTCACGACCAGGGCGGGGACCTTGCAGAAGCTGACGAGCAGGCCGTTGACCAGCCCGCAGGCGAGCCCGATGGCGACGCCGAGCAGCACCACCAGCACCACGTTGCGGTCGCCGCCGGAGGCGAACTTGCCGGTGGTGAACGCGACGAGCCCGACGACGGAGCCGACCGACAGGTCGATGTTGCGGGTGACGACCACCATCGACTGGCCGACGGCGAGCAGCGCCAGGATGGAGGCGTTGAGGAAGATGTCCTTGACGCCCTGCCCGGACAGGAACCGGTGGTTCGCGAGCTCGGTGCCGAGGACCAGCACGATCAGCGCGCCGAGGATGCTCAGCTCGCGGGCGCGCAGCACCAGCTCGACCAGGCGGCGGCCGCCGCCGGGCGGTCCGCCGGAGCCCGGCTTGGCCGGGGACTGGGTGAGCACGGTCATGGGTCAGGCCGCCTTTCCGGTTCCGGCGCGCCCGGTCGCGGCGGCCATCACGGTCTCCTCGGTCGCGTCCGCGCGGGCGATCTCGGCGGTGAGCCGGCCCTCGTGCATGACCAGGACGCGGTCGGCCATGCCGATCACCTCCGGCAGGTCGGAGGAGATCATCAGCACCGCGAGGTCCTGCGCGGCCAGCTCCGACAGCAGCCGGTGCACCTCGGCCTTGGTGCCGACGTCGATGCCGCGGGTCGGCTCGTCCACGATGAGCACGGTCGGCTCGGTGGCGAGCCACTTGGCGAGCACGACCTTCTGCTGGTTGCCGCCCGACAGGACGCCGACGGTGTCGCTGAGGCGGGCGTACTTGAGCTGGAGCCGCAGCGCCCAGTCGGCGGCGCGGTCGCGCTCGACCTTCCGGGAGATGAGCGGGCCGCGGCCGGTCTCCTTGCGCAGCGAGCGCAGCTGGGTGAGGCCCATGTTGCGCTCGATGGACATGTCCATCACCAGGCCCTGCTGGCGGCGGTCCTCGGGGACGAGCGCGAGGCCGGCCGCCATCGCGGCGGTCGGGCTGCCGGGCGGCAGCTTCTCCCCCGCCACCTCCACGCCGCCGGCGTCCCAGCGGTCCACCCCGAAGATCGCGCGGGCGACCTCGCTGCGGCCCGCGCCGACCAGCCCGGCCAGCGCGACGATCTCGCCGCGCCGCACCTCGAAGGAGACGTCGGTGAAGGCGCCCTCGCGGGTGAGCCGGCTGACCTTCAGCGCGACCTCGCCGGGCGCCACGTCCTGCTTGGGGTAGAGCGCGTCCAGGTCGCGGCCGACCATGCGGCGGACGAGGTCGTCGGCGGTGAGGTCGGCGACCAGGTCGGTGCCGATGTAGGTGCCGTCGCGCAGTGTGGTGACCCGCTGGCAGATCTCGAAGATCTCCTCCAGCCGGTGCGAGATGAACAGGATCGCGCAGCCCTGCTCGCGCAGCGTGCGGGTCACGTTGAACAGCCGCTCGACCTCCTGGCCGGTGAGCGCGGCGGTCGGCTCGTCCATGATGAGCACCCGCGCGTCCCGGGAGATGGCCTTGGCGATCTCGACGACCTGCTGGTCGGCGATCGACAGGCCGCGGGCGGGCTGCTGCGGGTCCAGCGCGACGCCGAGCCGCCGGAACAGCTTCGCGGCCTCGGCGTGCATGGTGCGGCGGTCGATGCGGCCGAGCCCGGCGCGCGGCTGGCGGCCCATGAAGATGTTCTCCGCGACCGACAGGTCCGGGAACAGGGTGGGCTCCTGGTAGATGACGGCGACGCCGGCGGCCTGCGCGTCGGCGGGGCCGTTGAACGCGGCGGGCTCGCCGTCGACGCGGACCTCGCCCGCGTCGGGGCGGTGCACGCCTGCGAACGTTTTTACGACGGTCGACTTGCCCGCGCCGTTCTCGCCGGCGAGGGCGTGCACCTCACCGGCGTGCAGCTCGAGGGTGACGCCCTGCAGGGCTCGCACGGCGCCGAACGACTTACTCACGTTGACCAGTGCCAATGTCGGCGGCGTCGACCTGCCGGGTGCACTCATGGCCACCCTCCTCGCACGGGGAGTCTGTGACGGATGGATGAAAAACGTTTTAACGGGATGTTGCGGAGGACGCTAGATGTGAGCCGGAGCACTCGTCAAGGGGGGACTTCGGCCCGGACCCCCCGGAACGCTGCGAAAACCCTTGTGCGGCCGGGCGTCGGCGAGTTTGCGAAGTTCCTCCCGTCCGGGTCCGGACAGCGGGGTTTGGGCCCGGCGACTTCCGACAGCGGGGTTGACACGTTTTAATGCCATGACCCAAAGTGAGCGGCGGCACACCAGCGGAGCGACCCGGGGGCACAGATTGAGCACAGACGACACCGGGCGCCCCCGAGCGTGCACCGCGGCGGGCTCCGCCGGCGGCAACGGCGGTAACGGCGCGACCGTCGGGATCAAGCAGGTCGCGGCGCACGCCGGCGTCTCGCCGGGCACCGTCTCCAACGTGCTCAACCGGCCCGAGCGGGTCGCCGCGGCGACCCGCGCCCGGGTCGAGCAGGCCATCGTGGAGCTCGGGTTCGTCCGCAACGGGTCGGCGTCCACGCTGCGCGCCGGGCACTCCAGCACGATCGGCCTGATGGTGCTGGACCTCGCCAACCCGTTCTTCACCGACGTCGCGCGCGGCGTCGAGGACGTCGCCAGCGAGCGCGGCTACGCGGTGATCCTGTCCTCCTCCGGCGAGTCCGACGAGCGCGAGCAGCGCAACCTGCGGGTGCTCGCCGAGCAGCGGGTCCGCGGCGTGCTGCTGACCCCGGTCGGCGACGAGGGCGGCAACGCCGACCGGCTGCGCGACCGCGGCGTGCCGGTCGTCCTGCTGGACCATCCGACGCCGCGCGCCAACCAGTGCTCGGTCGCCGTCGACGACGTCGCGGGCGGCGAGCTCGCGGTGACGCACCTGCTGGAGGACGGCGCCCGCACGCTCGGGTTCGTCACGGGCCCGCCGGGCCTGCGGCAGTGCGCGGACCGGCGGCGCGGCGCGCTGCGGGCGCTGCGCGCCGCGGGCCTCGGCCGCGACGTGCTGCGCGAGGTGTCCGTCGGCGCGATGAACGCCCGCGCCGGGCAGGAGGCGGCCCGGCGGCTGCTGGACTCCGGCGCCCCGCTGCCCGAGGCGATCTTCTGCGCCAACGACCTGCTGGCCCTCGGCGTGCTGCGGGTGCTGCAGCAGGCCGGCGTGAAGGTGCCGACTGACGTGGCGCTCATCGGGTACGACGACATCGAGTTCTCGGCGGCGGCGGCCGTCCCGCTGAGCTCGGTGCGCCAGCCCACCTACCAGCTCGGACGCATCGCGACCGAGCTGCTGCTCGAGGAGTGCGACGAGTCCGGCGGGCACGCCCACCAGCAGGTCATGTTCCAGCCCGAGCTGGTGGTCCGCGAGTCCAGCCGGGCCGCCGCCGACGACCGGGAGAGCAACTCGGCATGAAGGTCGCACTGTTCCTGACGTGCGTGAACGACACGATGTATCCCGGGACCGGGCGCGCGATGGTGCGGCTGCTGCGGCGGCTCGGCCACGAGGTGGAGTTCCCCGAGGCGCAGACGTGCTGCGGGCAGATGCACCTCAACACCGGCTACCGCACGCAGGCGCTGCACATGGTGAAGGGCTTCGCCGAGACGTTCGACCCCTACGACGCGGTCGTGACGCCGTCGGCGTCGTGCGGCGCGATGATCCGCGACTGGCACCCGAGGCTGGCGCCGCGCACCGCCGGCGTCGCGTCCCGCGTGTACGAGCTGTCGGAGTTCCTGGTCGACGTCCTCGGCGTCACCGACGTCGGCGCCTACTTCCCGCACCGCGTCACCTACCACCCGACCTGCCACTCGCTGCGGATGCTGCACGTCGGCGACCGGCCGCAGCGGCTGCTGCGCGAGGTCCGCGGCATCGACCTGGTCGACCTGCCGGACGCGCGGGAGTGCTGCGGGTTCGGCGGGACGTTCGCGCTGAAGAACTCCGAGGTGTCGGCCGCGATGTGCGCGGACAAGGTCACCGCCGTGCGGGAGACGAAGGCGGAGGTGCTGTGCGCCGCCGACAACTCGTGCCTGATGCACATCGGGGGCGCGCTGTCGCGCACCCGCGCGGGGGTGCGGACGGTCCACCTGGCCGAGATCCTCGCCTCCACCGAGGAGGAGCCCACACCATGAGCGCCGAAGCGATGCCGACCTATGTCGGGATGCCGTCGTTCCCCGACGCGGCGCGCCACGCGGTGGCCGACACCCGGCTGCGCGGCAATCTCGCGCACGCCACCACCACGATCCGCGACAAGCGCGCCGCCGCCGTCGCCGAGCTGGACGACTGGCCGGCGCTGCGCGAGGCGGGCAAGCAGATCAAGGACCACGTCCTCGCCAACCTGGGCCACTACCTGCGGCTGCTGGAGGAGAAGGTCACCGAGGCGGGCGGGACGGTGCACTGGGCGCGCGACGCCGCCGAGGCCAACCGGATCGTCGCGGACCTGGTGAAGGCGACCGGCGAGACCGAGGTCGTCAAGGTCAAGTCGATGGCCACGCAGGAGATCGGGCTGAACGAGGCGCTCGCCGAGGACGGGATCACCGCCTACGAGACCGACCTCGCGGAGCTGATCGTCCAGCTCGGGCACGACCGGCCGTCGCACATCCTCGTTCCCGCGATCCACCGGAACCGGTCCGACATCCGCGACATCTTCCTGCGCGAGATGGAGGACGTCCCCGACGGCCTCACCGACTCCCCCGCCGCGCTGGCGGAGGCGGCGCGGCGGCACCTGCGCGCCAAGTTCCTGTCGGCGAAGGTCGGGATCTCCGGGGTGAACTTCGCGGTCGCCGACACCGGCACGCTCGTCGTGCTGGAGTCGGAGGGCAACGGCCGGATGTGCCTGACCATGCCCGAGACGCTGATCTCGGTGATGGGCGTGGAGAAGATCGTGCCGAGCTGGCGCGACCTGGAGGTGTTCCTCCAGCTGCTCCCCCGCTCGTCGACCGCCGAGCGGATGAACCCCTACACGTCCGCGTGGACGGGCGTGCACCCCGGCGACGGGCCGCGGACGTTCCATCTGGTGCTGCTGGACAACGGCCGCACCGACACGCTCGCCGACGAGGTGGGCCGGCAGGCGCTGCGCTGCATCCGCTGCTCGGCGTGCCTGAACGTGTGCCCGGTCTACCAGCGCGCCGGCGGCCACGCCTACGGCTCCCCCTACCCCGGCCCGATCGGCGCGATCCTGTCGCCGCAGATCAGGGGCATCGGGTCGGAGGTGGACGCGTCGCTGCCGTACGCGTCGTCGCTGTGCGGGGCGTGCTTCGAGGCGTGCCCGGTCGCCATCGACATCCCCGAGGTGCTGGTGCACCTGCGGGCCCGCGCGGTGGAGAGCGGGCCGCGCCATCCCCTCGAACGGGTCGCGATGACGGCGGCCGGATGGACGCTGCGGTCCCCCACCCGGCTCGCGCTCGCGCAGCGCGCCGCGTCGGCGAGCCGCCGGATCGTCGCGCCGCGCGGCCGGATCCGGCGGCTGCCCGGACCGCTGAACGCCTGGACCGAGACGCGGGACGCCCCCGCACCACCGCCCGAGTCGTTCCGCGCCTGGTGGAAGCGGACCGGCGGCGGCCGCACGGAAGGAAACGAGCAGTGAGCGCGCGCGAGGACGTCCTCCGCCGGATCGACGGGATCGTGCCGGCGCGTCCGGCCGCCGAGGTCGCCGCCGGGTACGCCGCGATCGACCGCGGCTACCTGCGCCGCCACCACGAGGACGGCGTGCTGGACCTGTTCGCCGAGCGGGTGGCCGACTACCGCGCGACGGTCGTGCGCGTCCCGGCGGCGGAGCTGGCCGCGACGGTCGCCGAGCGCCTGGCCGCCCGCCCCGGGGTCTACGGGATCCCGGCGGACCTGCCGGAGGAGTGGACGGCGCAGGTCGCCGGCGACCTGATGCGCGGGCCGGACGTCGCCGCCCTCGACGGGCTCGCGGGCGCCGTCACCGGCTGCGCCGCCGCGATCGCCGAGACCGGGACGATCGTCCTGGACCACGGCCCGGCGCAGGGCCCGCGCGCGCTGTCGCTCGTCCCCGACTACCACCTGATCGTCGTGCTCGCCGGCCAGGTGGCGCCGGACGTGCCGGAGGCGCTGGAGCGGCTCGACCCGCACCGCCCGCTGACGTTCGTGTCCGGGCCGTCCGCGACCAGCGACATCGAGCTGTCGCGCGTCGAGGGCGTGCACGGGCCCCGCACTCTGGAAGTCGTGATCTCAGAATGAGCGAAGCGAACCGGGGGGCGTGGGGGGTCGTCCCCCCACAGGAGACACGAATGACGGAGACGTTCGCCGCCGTGGACCTCGGCGCGTCCAGCGGGCGCGTGATGGCCGGACGGGTCGGGCCCGGCACGCTGGAGCTGGAGGAGGTCCGGCGGTTCCCGAACCGGCCGGTCCGCGTCAACGGCACCCTGCACTGGGACGTCCTCGGCCTGTACGGCAACGTCCTCGACGGGCTGCGCGCAGCGCCGGCCGGGCTCGCGTCGGTCGGCATCGACTCGTGGGCCGTCGACTACGGGCTGCTCGACGCCGACGGCAGGCTGATCGGCAACCCCGTCCACTACCGCGACGCCCGCACCGACGGCGTCATGGACCGGATCCGCGCCGAGGTCGGCGACGACCTGCTCTACCAGACGTCGGGCCTGCAGTTCCTGCCGTTCAACACCGTCTACCAGCTCGCCGCCGACGACCTGTCGCGCGCCGCCACGCTGCTGATGGTCCCCGACCTGCTGGCGCACTGGCTGACCGGCGCGGTCGGCGCCGAGCGGACCAACGCGTCCACGACGGGCCTGCTGGACGTGCGGGACGGCGCATGGTCGCGCGACCTGCTCGCCCGCCTCGGCCTGCCCGCCGCGATCCTGCCGCCGATCCGCGAGCCCGGCGAGGTGCTCGGGACGCTGCGCCCGGACGTGGCGGAGGAGACCGGCCGCCCGCCGACGCTCCCGGTCGTGGCAGTCGGATCGCACGACACGGCGTCCGCCGTCGCCGCCGTGCCCGCGACCACCGGCCGGTTCGCCTACATCTCCTGCGGCACCTGGTCGCTGGTCGGCGTGGAGCTGCGCGAGCCCGTGCTGACCGAGGCGAGCCGCAAGGCGAACTTCACCAACGAGGGCGGCGTGGACGGCACCGTCCGCTACCTGCGCAACGTCATGGGGCTGTGGCTGCTGCAGGAGTCGATGCGCGCGTGGGGGAACCCCGACCTGCCGGCCCTGCTCGCCGAGGCCGCGGACGTCCCGGGCCTGCGCAGCCTCATCGACCCCGACGACCCCGAGTTCCTGCCGCCGGGCGACATGCCCGCGCGGATCGCCGCGCACTGCCGGCGCCGCGGGTTCCCCGAGCCCGCGTCCCGCGCCGAGACCGTCCGCTGCGTCATGGACAGCCTCGCCCTCGCCCACCGCGCGACGCTCCGGCAGGCGTCCCGGCTGTCCGGGCAGGAGATCGACGTCGTGCACCTGGTCGGCGGCGGCAGCCGCAACGAGCTGCTGTGCCGGCTGACCGCCGACGCGTCCGGGCTGCCGGTCGTGGCCGGGCCGGTCGAGGCGACCGCGCTCGGCAACGTCCTCACCCAGGCCCGCGCGCACGGCCTCGCGGGCTCCCTCGCCGAGTCCCGCGCGCTGGTCGCGGCGACGCAGCCGCTCCGCCGGTACGAGCCGGCGGGCGACGGCGCCCGCTGGGACGAGGCCGCCGCCCGCCTCGGCCTCGACCGCTGACCCGCGGACAGGAATGTCACGTTCCCGGGACGGTTTGGCTCCCCCCGGTTGACACGCGGGGCGCGTCGGCGGTTGATAGCAGGGACGCGCGGGGCGTGTTGTCCCGCTCCTATTGACGTTCGACCCGATAAGGTAAAACCCGCTTGAAGGACCGGGAACAACGACGACAAGCATGATCACGGCGTGTCGGCCGCCTGTCTCTGTTGGGGTGTGACATGAGCGACGCCGGTGCTCCGCTGGTGGGGCGACAGGACGCGCTCGGCGCGCTGGACCGCGCCCTGGACGCGGCCGCCACGGGCTACGGCTTCCTCGCGCTGGTCGGCGAGCCCGGCGCCGGCAAGACCCGGCTGCTGAACGAGCTGGCCGACGGTGCGAACGCCCGCAAGCTGCCCTACCTGGCCGGGCGCGCCGCCGAGTTCGAGCAGGAGATGCCGTTCGGCGCCGTCGTCGACGCGCTCGACGACCGGCTGGAGGACGACGTCCCCGACCTGTCGCCCACCGCGCTGCGGCTGCTCGGCACCGTCTTCCCCGCGCTCGCCGACCGCGTCGCCGGCCCGGACGCCGGGCACGCCCCCGACGGGGCCGCCGACCCGGTCGCCCGCTACCAGGTGCACCGCAGCGTGCGGCACCTGCTGGAACGGCTGGCCGCGCCGTCCGGGCTGGTGCTGATCCTCGACGACCTGCACTGGGCCGACGACGCCACGATCGAGCTGATGGACCACCTCGTCCGGCACCCGCCGCGCGCGAACGTGCTGGTCGCGGTCGCCTACCGGCCCGCGCAGGCGTCGCCGCGGCTGGCGGCGCTGGCGGACGCCGCCGGGCCCGTCGGCACCCGGGTGCCGGTGGAGCCGCTGAACCGCGACGAGGTGGCGGAGTTCCTCGGCCCGGACGTCTCCCGCAACCGCTGCGAGCAGCTCTACAAGGCCAGCGGCGGCAACCCGTTCTACCTGGAGGCGCTGGCCCGGATGGGCCGCCACGACGACCGCCTCCTCGGCGAGGACGGGATCGAGCGGCACGACTGGGAGCGGGGCGTCGCGAACCTCACCGAGGTGCCGCCCGCCGTCCGGACCGCCCTGCAGGTCGAGCTGAGCGCGCTGCCGCCCGAGGCGCTGCTGATGGCGCGCGGCGCCGCCGTCGCGGCGGACGTGTTCGAGCCGGAGCTGGCGGCGGTCGCCGCGGAGATGCCGCAGGAGGACGCGCTCGCCGCGCTGGACGCACTGACCGCCGCGGACGTGGTCCGCCCGACCGCGGGCGGCCGGTTCCGGTTCCGGCATCCGCTCGTGCGGCACGTCGCGTACGCCTCGACGGCGGCGGGCTGGCGGTTCGCGGCGCACTCGCGGGTGTCGGCGCGACTCGCCGAGCTCGGCGCACCGGCGGCGGTCCGCGCCCACCACGTGCTGCGGTCGGCGCGGTTCGGCGACCGGGAGGCGATCTGGACGCTCGTCGAGGCGGCCCGCGTTGTCGCGCTCCAAGCGCCCGGCACCGCCGCGTACTGGCTGGAGGCCGCGCTGCGCCTGATGCCGGACGGCACGGACGGCTCCGGCGCGTCCGCCAACGGCACGGCGGGCGACGGCGCCTACCCCGACCGGATCCAGCTGCTGGTGGAGTTGGCGCACGCGCAGGCGGTCAGCGGGCACGCCGAGGAGGGCCGCGAGACGGCCCGCACGCTGCTGAGCCTGCTGCCGCCGGACGACACCGTCCGGCGCGCCCGCACGGTGCAGCTGTGCGCGGTGATGGACCGGCAGCTCGGCCGCATCCACGAGGCCCGCGCCCTGGTGCTGGACGAGCTGCGCCGCATCACCGACCGGCAGACCCCCGAGGCGGTGCTGCTGCGCATCCGCCTGGTCGCCGACCGGATCCAGCGGATCGACACCCGCGGCTCGCACGCCGTCCTGGAGACGATTCCCGAGAGCGCGCCGCAGTGGGGCCCGGGGCTGATCGCCGCGGTCGCGGCGATGCGGCCGATGGTGTCGTACGGGCGCGGCGAGGTGGCCGAGGCGATCGCCTACGCCGAGGCCGCCGACCAGCGGTTCTCCGCCGCCTCCGACGGCGACTTCGCCGACTGCCTGGACTACATGATCTGGCTGGTGTTCGCCGAGGCGTTCCTCGGCCTGCACGACAGCGCGCTCCGGCACGCCACCCGGCTGGTGTCGATCACCCGCGCGACGGGGCAGACGTTCATCCTCGGCTACATGCTGGCCGGGCAGTCCCGGGTCCTGCTGCTGCAGGGCCGGCTGGAGGAGGCCGCGGCGGCCGCCGACGAGGCCACCGCGGTCGGCCGCGAGCTGCGCTCCCCCGAGGTGATGGCGTACGGGCTGATCCAGCAGTGCCTGACGGCGAGCTGGACGGGCGACCACGACCGGGCGCTGCGGGCCGCCGAGGAGGCCGTCGCCTGCGACACCGGGTCGGGCGAGTGGTGGACGCACATGGCGCACGTCTCGCGCGCCATCGCGACGATCAACGCGGGCCGCGCCGAGGAGGGCGCCGAGGCCCTGATCGCGGCCTGCGGGGACGGCACGAACGGCCTCGACTTCAGCACGCTGGTGATGTGCGCCGAGCAGCTGGCCTGCGCGCGCGCCGCCTTCGGGGACGGCGAGGGCGCCGCCGGCTGGGCCGACATCGCCGAGGCCATCGCGCACCCGGCGCTGACCGGTGACACCGGGCTGGCGCGGCTGGCGCGCGCGCACGCCGTCCGGGTGGCCGACCCCGCCGGCGCCGCGCGGCTCGCGGCGGAGGCGGCCGGAATGCTGGCGGACGCTGGACGCCGCCCGGAGGCCGCGCGCGCCGACCTGACCGCGGGGATCGCGCACGCGGCGGCCGGGGAGCGCGGCGAGGCCCGCGAGCGGCTGCGCGCCGCGGTCGAGGTCTTCGAGGAGTGCGGGATGCGCGGGCTGCACGCGCAGGCCGTCCGGGAGCAGCGGCGGCTCGGCGTCCGGGTGCCGGGCGGCGCCCGCACCGCCCCCGCCAAGGGCCGCGGCAAGGGCGCCGGCAAGGACGAGCCGCCGTTCGGGCTGTCGCCGCGCGAGCACGAGATCGCGCTGCTCGTCGCCGAGGGGTGCAGCAACCAGCAGATCGCCGAGCGGCTGTACCTCAGCGTCCGCACCGTCGAGACGCACCTGTCCCGCGTCTTCGCCAAGATCGGCGTCCCGTCCCGGGTCGGGGTCGCGACCGCCATGAACCGGCCCGGATGAACCGGCGGCGGCCGGTGCCGCGGCCCTTACCCGCCTGACGAACGCGAGACGACGGTGAACCGGCGGCGCCCGCCGGGCCTCTTAATGCACGTACGTAGTCATACGGGACCCCACGTCCCCCATCACACGTAAGTACGGGTTCTCCACGATGCCGGGCGGACGGCCGCGTTTGGCAAGGTTGGGGCGTCAGGAAGCCGGAGGGAAATGCCATGGACCAGCGGATCGCGCGCTTCACGCTCGCGGGCGTCGCCGACGCCGAGGTCTCCGTGCACCCCTTCGCGACCGAGGACGGGCTGGGCCTGAACCTCACCCGGTTCCGCCGCGCCGACAGCGACGACGTCGTGCTGCTGGTGCACGGGCTCACGACCTCCAGCGACATGTACATCATGCCGGAGCACGAGAACCTGGTGAACTTCCTGCACGACTCCGGCTTCGGGGACGTGTGGGCGCTCGACTTCCGGATGAGCGGCCGGTTCCCCTACGACGCCGAGACGCACCGCTACACCCTCGACGACGTCGCCCAGTACGACCATCCGGCGGCGATCGCCGAGCTGCGCCGGCACATCGGGGACGGCCGCCGGGTGCACGTGATCTCGCACTGCCTCGGGTCGGTGTCGTTCGCGATGGCGGTGTTCGCCGGCACCGTCACCGGCATCGCCAGCCTGACCTGCAACAGCGTCGCGCTGACGCCGCGGACGTCGCGCTGGTCGAGGATCAAGCTCGGGTACGGGCCGGCGGTGCTGGAGTACGTGCTCGGCCCGTCGCACCTCGACCCGCGGTTCGGCGCCGCGCCGGTGCTGACCCGCGGCTGGATGATCGCCAAGGCGGTCGGGCCGTTCCACCCGGCCTGCGACGAGCCCGCCTGCCACATGCTCAGCTTCATGTGGGGCGGCGGCAAGCCGATCTTCACGCACGCGAAGATGTCCCCGGTCACGCACGGCCGGCTGCCGGACCTGTTCGGCGCCGTCGGCGTCCACTACTACCGGCACGTCCACAAGATGGTGAAGGCCGGCCGCGCGGTGAAGTACGACCCGCGCGACCCCCGCCACGCCGGACTGCCCGCCGACTACCTGTCGGGCGCCGCGGACGTCACGACCCCGATCCTGTTCCTCACCGGAGACCGCAACCACGTGTTCACCGACTCCAACATCGTCTGCCACCGCACGCTCGAACGGGTCGCGCCGGGCCTGCACGAGCTGGAGATCCTCCCCGGATACGGCCACCAGGACCCGTTCATGGGCGCCGAGTCCGCCGCCGAGGTGTTCCCGCGGGTGCTGGACTTCCTGAAGCGGAAGGCGGGCTGACATGGGCGCCCCCCGCGAGAGCGTCGAGCACGCCGACACCGTCGTCGTCGGCTCCGGGTTCGGCGGCTCGGTGACCGCGTACCGGCTGGCGGAGGCCGGGCGGCAGGTGGTGCTGCTGGAGCGCGGGCAGCCGTACCCGCCGGGCAGCTTCCCCCGCTCCCCCGCGCAGATGGGCCGCGCGTTCTGGGACCCGGCGGCCGGGCTGTACGGGATGTTCGACGTGTGGAGCTTCGAGGGCTGCGACTCGGTCGTGTCCTCCGGCCTCGGCGGCGGGTCGCTGATCTACGCGAACGTGCTGCTGCGCAAGGACGAGCACTGGTTCGTGCACGACCAGCCGATGCGCGGCGGCGGGTACGAGTCGTGGCCGATCTCCCGCGCCGACCTCGACCCGCACTACGACGCGGTCGAGCGGATGCTGGGCGCGACGCCGTACCCGCTGGACCGGGCGCCGTTCGACGACACCCCGAAGACGCACGCGATGCAGGACGCGGCGGCCGAGCTGGGCCTGGACATCACGCTGCCGCCGCTGGCGGTGAGCTTCGCCGACCGCCCGGGCGGCACGCCCGGGATCAGCCTGCCGATCATCGACCCCGCCTACGGCAACCTCCACGGGGTCGGGCGGCGGACGTGCCGGCTCTGCGGCGAGTGCGACATCGGCTGCAACGAGGGCGCCAAGAACAGCCTCGACCACACCTACCTGTCGGCGGCGGCGCACCACGGCGCCGACATCCGCACCTCCCACGAGGTGAAGGCGATCCGGCCGCGGCCGGGCGGCGGGTACGAGGTCGACTACGTCCACCACGCCGACCTCACCGTCGAGGCGCGGCGGCCGCGGGTCGCGACGATCTCCTGCGACCGGCTGATCCTCGGCGCCGGCACCTACGGGACGACGTTCCTGCTGCTGAGGTCGCGGGAGGCGTTCCCGGGGCTGAGCGAGGCGCTCGGCAGCCGGTTCAGCGGCAACGGCGACCTGCTGACGTTCCTGCTGAACGCCAAGGACCGCAACCGGGTCCGGCCGCTGGACGCCGCGCGCGGCCCGGTGATCACCACCGCGATCCGGCTGCCGGACGAGGTGGACGGGGTGCCCGGCGCGGGCCGCGGCGCCTACATCGAGGACGGCGGCTACCCGGCGTTCGCCGACTGGATCGTGCAGGGCTTCGACACCGGCCACGAGATCGAGCGCGCGGTGAAGTTCCTGTGGGGCCGGTTCACCGAGTTCTTCAAGGACGCGCCGGACACCAACCTGTCCAAGGAGATCTCCGAGCTGATCGGGGACGGGGCGCTGACGGTGAGCTCGCTGCCGCTGCTCGGCATGGGCCGCGACACCGCGGACGGGCGGCTGCGCCTCAAGGGCGGCCGGCTCGCCGCGGACTGGACGACCGAGACCAGCGAGGCGCTGTTCACCCGCGTCCGCAAGACCATGCAGGGCATCGCGGACGTGCTCGGCGCGCACTACGCCGACAACCCGATGTGGTTCCGCAAGCGGATCGTCACGGTGCATCCGCTGGGCGGCGCCCCGATGGGGGCGCACCCGGGCGAGGGCGTCTGCGACGCCTTCGGCGAGGTGTTCGGGTTCCCTGGCTTGTACATCGCCGACGGGGCGGCGATGCCGGGTCCGGTGGGCCCGAACCCCTCGCTGACGATCGCCGCGCAGGCCGACCGGCTGGCGACGCGGCTGCTGGAGGACCTGCCCGGCCGCGGGGGCGCGGGCGGGCCGGAGGGTGCGGGGACCGTCCCGTCCGACACGGGGGCCGAGCCGGCCGGGGGTGCCGGCTCGCCGGACGGGGCGGGGCGCGACTCGGCGTACGGCCAGGGCTCGGGGAGCCGCGGAGGTCCGGGGGGACCGTCCGCCGCGGCGCCCGGCCGTACGTCGCTGTCGTTCACCGAGGAGATGAAGGGGTTCATCACCTACGGGGAGCGCGACGCGCGGATCGGGGAGCTGGCCGACGGGCGGATCCCGCTGGCGTTCCGGCTGACGATCACCGCGCACGACGTGGACCGGTTCCTGGACGAGCCGGGCCACACCGCGACGGCCGAGGGGTGGGTCGACGCGACGGGGCACGGGGGGCGCCGCGAGGTGGAGCGGGGGTGGTTCAACCTGTTCGTCCCCGACGGCGGGGAGGACCGCCGGCTGATGAAGTACCGGCTGTACTTCACCGACGGGGCGGGGCGCCCGCTGACCCTCGCGGGGCACAAGAACGTCCTGCACGGTCCGCCGACGCGGATCTGGCCGGACACCTCCACGCTGTACGTGCGGCTGCTGGAGGGGCACGTCCCGGAGGAGGCGGAGGACGGGGCGCCGGTCGCGGGGGCGGGCGTCCTGCACATCCAGCTGTCGGACTTCGCGCGGCAGCTGACGACCTTCCGCACGTCCGGCCCGGACGGCCTGGAGACGCTGCTGCGCTTCGGCCGGTTCTTCGCCGGGGAGCTGTGGGAGGTGTACGGCCCGGATCATCCGGGCTGATCGCCCGAGGGGGGCTCGAACGTGCAGGCCGAGGGAACTGCGGGGTGCTCTCGGCCTGCACCTTTTTCTCCGCGCCCCGTCCGCCGGGGGGAGGCGTCAGAGGTCGCCGGCGCGGCGGGCGGGGCAGTCGGGCGGGCAGTGCTCGGCGTGCGCGGGCAGCCAGCGGGCGAAGGCGTCGATCATGGCCTTCAGGCCGAGGCGCAGCGCCGCGCCGGTGCCCGGGACCAGCGGCTCGAAGCGGGAGTGCCAGCGGATGAACGTGCCGGTGCCGCGCTGGTCGAGGTACACGTCGCAGCGGTAGTGGCGGACGGGCAGGCCCTTGAGCGCGATGTAGGCGAAGTGGGTGTCGGGCTCGTAGGCGACGGTCTGCTCGGCGGCGGGCCAGATCGACTTGACCGCGCCGACGCCGTAGGTGGTGGTGTCGCCCTTGCGGGTCTGCTTGGCGGCGGTCGGGAACCTGCCCCAGGCGCCCCACGCCTCGGGCACGGCGAGGTGCCGGAAGATCTCGTCGGGCGCGGCGGTGGTGGCGGCGGTCGCCTCGATCTCGTAGGGCATGGTGGGCCTCTCCCCGTCGTGACTACCGCACGGTAGCCAGCCGGGTACCGGCGCACAAGCCCTTCCGCGCCCCGGCGAGCCGGGCTCACGTCCCGGCGAGGCGGGTCCGGTAGACGGCGCGGGCGCGGTCGAGGAGGTCGAGGTGGCCGGCGAGCTGCCCGGGGCCGTCGAGGCGGGCGGCGCGGCGGATCATGTCCTCCAGGCCGTCGAGGTAGTCCAGGCACCAGCGCAGGTCGTCCTCGCGGGCCGCGGGCCTGCCGTCCACGTGCAGGTGGACGGGGCTGGTGTGGGCGAACGCGCCGCCGCGGCTCATCGAGCGCGGGTGCGGCGGGCCCGTCGCGACGGCGACGAGGTAGGTGGGGCGGTCGACGGTGAGCTCGGCGGTGACCTCGCCGGGCGGGCCTTCGGCGAGGACGCCGTCGGCGGTCCGCAGCTGGACGGTCGCGACCTCGGGTCCGACGGTCCGGGCCGTCGCGGTGACGCGGTCGCCGGGCGCGAGGTCGAGGACGTCGCCGGGGCCGTGCCCGTCGACCTCCAGCTCCAGCCAGGGGCCGGTGGTGGCGAAGGTGCGGCCGCGCCGGACGGCGTCCGCGAACGACGCGGCGGTGAGGGGGCCGTCGACGCGGGCGTACACGCGTCCCCAGCCGGGCGGGCTGGACTGGTTGCCGCGCCGCTGGAACGACAGCATCGCGTCCGTCCCGGCGGTGGCGGCCAGCCGGTTGCCGGCGCCGAGGAGCCGCCGGTACATGACGGCGGTGGCCTGGATCGAGGAGTGGTTGACGACGTCGAGGGTGTCGACGAGGCCGAGCGCGGCGTCGGCGACGATCTCGCGGGCCGAGCAGTTGCGGCCGGCGGTCAGCAGCGCGGCGGGCGGGTCGCCGTCGTCCGCCGGGAGGTGGAACGGGTGGCTGTACCCCATGAGCGCGCCGCGTTCGCGCAGCTCGCGGTAGCCGTCGCCGTTCGGCGGCCAGTCGGGGGCGCCGGCGAACCCGGTGTGGTAGCGGCCGGGCGGCGCGTCCACGCCGAACGCGTACAGGTGGCCGAGCAGGTCGTTGCGGTACTCGACGCCGAGCCGGGCGAGGTGGGTCGCGTCGGACCAGGGCAGGTCGTCGCCGGCCCAGTGCTCGAGGGCCTCGCGGTCGTAGACGCGCTCGCCCGCCACGTTCCCGGCGACGAGGTTGAGGACGTGCAGGTCCTCGCCCCGCTGGACGGCGGCGGCCTGCGCGGGCGTCCCGACGGTGTCGCCCGTCCAGTTCATGTGGACGTGCATGTCGCCGCCGTACCAGCCTCTGGCGGCCGCGTCGTAGAGCCGCTCCGGGGCGATCTCGACGAGGGTCTCCGCGCCCGCCTCCGGGGTGAGGGCCTTCTCCGCCGTGCCGTGCTCCATGCCGCGGGTGACGCGGACGGTCAGCGGCTCGGCGGGGACGTCGAGGACGAGGTCGTCGCCGTGGAAGTAGGGGGTGCGGTGCGCGTCGATCCGCTCGGGGGCGCCGGCGGGGTACCAGCCCTGGCCGTCGGCGCCGACGACCGTCCAGCGGCACGGGGTCCCGGCGCGCAGCCGCAGCCGTCCGGTGGGGACGCGCCTGACCAGCCCGTCGAGCGCGATCGGCGTGCCGTCGGCGGTGACGCTGCTTTCCGAGGTGATGGGGACGAGCCGGACGCCGCCGGGCGGGATGTCGTGGTCGGCGCCGTCCACGCGGACGGTGGCGGGCGTGGTGCGCGAGGAGTCGATGAGCAGCGTGGTGCGCAGGTCCCGCCCGTCGGGCAGGGTCCGGGGGACGCTCTCGAGCGACGCGCCGTCCGGGGTGAGGCGCAGCGCGGCGAGGTTGTCCAGGACCCGGCCGGCGAGGGCGTCGCGGACGACCTCGGCGGCGACGAGTTCGGGCACGCGCGCGTCGATCTCCTCCGCCGTGGCGTCCGGGTACCGCGCCAGGAGCCGCTGGAGGCCGGCCATCCAGAAGTCGGCCTCGTCCAGCAGGAAGGCGCTCGTCTCGATCTGCCGGACGAAGCCGTTGGCGGGCTCTCCCCAGGTCGGGCCGTGCTCGCGCAGAAGCTCGCGGTACTCCTCCAGCGCCCGCGCCACCGCGGGCGGTACCGGCGGGTCGGCGTCGCACATCGTCGTCTCCCGGTGGTGGGGGACCGCCAGCGTTACACGGAACCGGTGCGCCGCCTAGGGTCCGCATCCGGCCCCGGTGCGGCGGCCGCAACCGCGAGCGAGGGAATGCACCACCGGGTGTATGGATCATGCTCCACGGCGGTCACGTCGTGTGCGCGCGCGCACGGAACGCGGCCGTCTTGACGCGGTTCTGGCAGGCGGTCGAGCAGAACCGGCGCTTGCCGTTGCGCGAGGTGTCGACGTACACGCGGTCGCAGTGCGGCGCGGTGCACACGCCGAGCCTGTCGTACAGCTCCCCGCCGAGGACGACGGCGAGGCCGGTGGCGCACGACGCGCCCCAGTCGGCGGTGATGGTGTCGCCGACGCCGTGGAAGTGCACGTGCCAGGGCTCCCCGTCGTGGCGCTCCAGGCGGGGCCTGGCCTGCGTCTCCTCCAGCAGGCGGTTGACCCGCTCGGCGGCGTCGTCGAGGTCGCCGGCGGTGACGGCCTCGAAGACGGCGCGCAGCTCGCGGGCGACGGCGGCCAGCTCCGCGGCCTGCTCGGGGGTGAGCCTGCGCGGCCAGCCGGCCCGCTCCAGGAACGCCTCGCCCGCGGCGACGGGGTCGGGCACCGGGTGCGGGCGCCCGCGGCTCTCCCCCTCGGTCAGCTCGTTGACCAGCGCGACGGTGTCCGCCACCACGCCATCGGTGTGACTGTTGAAGTTCACTTGACCAGTTACGCCTTCCCGGTTTAGCGTGTAACTGTCCAAAGGCTACATGACAGTCACAGGAGGGGTCATGACGCTGCTCGACCAGGAGACCGCCGGCACCTGGATCGCGCGCTGGGACGCCCAGCAGGAGGGCTACGTGCCCGACCGCGAGGAGCGCTTCACCGCGATGATCGACGCCGTCGAGGCCGCCGCCGGCCGGCCCGACCCGCTCGTGCTGGACCTCGGCTGCGGCCCCGGCTCCCTCGCCGGCCGGATCCTGGACCGGATCCCCGGCGCCACCGTCGTCGCCATCGACACCGACCCGCTCCTGCTGTCGCTCGGCCGCGCCGTGCACGCCGGCCGCGACGGCATCGCGTTCACCGCGCTCGACCTGCGCGAGCCCGGCTGGGCGGCCCGGCTGCGGCTGCCCCGGCAGGCCGACGCCGCCGTCTCCACCACCGCGCTGCACTGGATCTCCCCCGCCGAGCTGCGCGTCGTCTACTCGGAGCTGGCCACCCTGCTGCGGCCCGGCGGGCTGTTCCTCAACGGCGACGAGCTGCAGGTCGACGACGTCACGCCCGGCCTCGCCGGGCTGGACACCGCGCTGCGCGAGCGCGAGCGGGCCCGCCGCGCCGCCGGCGCCCGCCCCGAGAACTGGGCCGAGTGGTGGGAGGCGATCGGCGCCGACCCCGCCTTCGCCGAGCTGCGCGGCGCGAGCGGCGAGGAGGTGACCGGCCACCACGGCTCGCCGTCGCGGCTGCTGTCCGCGCACGCCGACGCGCTGCGCGCGGCCGGGTTCGCCGAGGTCGGCACCCTCTGGCAGCACGGCGACAACCGCGTGCTCGCCGCCCTCCTCGCCGGCTGAGCGGCGGGCGGCGGGGGCGCGCCCGCTGGTCCGGACGCGGCGGCGCGCCGTACGCTCATGATCGTCCGCGTCCGCCGCACCGGCGGCGGCACCACGATGAGGATGAGGACCCACGATGAGCACATCGGCGGACGGCGCCCCGGTCACCCTGGTCACCGGAGGCGGCAGCGGGATCGGCGCGGCCACCACCCGGATCCTGCTCGGCCGCGGCCACCGCGTCGCGATCACCGGGCGCGGCGAGGACCGGCTGAAGGCGTTCGCCGCCGACGCCGGCGCCGGGGACGCCCTGCTGACCTTCCCCGGCGACGCGTCCGCCCCCGAGGCGGTCGGCGCGGCGGTGGACGGGACGGTCGCCGCGTTCGGGCGGCTGGACCACGTGGTCGCCAACGCGGGGTTCTCCACCCACGACGACCTGGCGAACGGCGACCCCGAGCGGTGGCGGGAGATGCTGCTGACCAACGTGCTCGGCCCGGCGCTGCTGGTCAGGGCGGCGCTGCCCGCGCTGCGCATGGCCGGCGGCCGGATCGTGCTGGTCGGCAGCACCGCGGGCGTGAAGAACACGCCCGGCAACTTCTACTCGGTGACCAAGTTCGCGGTGACGGCGCTGGCGGAGAACCTCCGGGTGCTCGTCACCGGCTCGGGCGTCGGCGTCACGCTGGTCTCGCCGGGACGGGTCGAGTCGCCGTTCTGGGACTCCCGGCAGGACGGCGTGCCCGACGGGCCCGTCATGACGGCGGACAACGTCGCGGAGTCCATCGTGTGGGCGCTGGCGCAGCCGGCGGGCGTCGAGGTCAACTCCGTCGTGCTGCGGCCGTCCGGCCAGGTGCACTGACGGGCGCCCCGGACGCCTCGGACGCCGGGGGCGGGGGGCGCGGCGCGCGCCCCCGGCCCCGCGGCGTCAGGAGCGGGCCATCCCGTACAGGTGCTCGACGTGCAGCTTGAGGACCAGCCGCCCGTCCTGCACCATCACCCGCCGGTACTCGTCCCAGTCGGGGTGCTCGCCGCGGATGGCGCGGTACACGTCGACGAGCTCCCCCACCGCCGCGTCGTGCGGGTCGGCGGCCACCGCGGTCAGCTCCGCGGTGCCCTCGGCGACCGCGTACGACCAGCCGTCCGGCGCGCTGACGTGCAGGCTCGCCCGCGGGTCGCGGCGCAGGTTGCGGGCCTTGGCCCGGTCGGCGGTGATCGAGACGCGGATCAGCCGGGACCCCGCGTCGAAGTGGTAGTTGACGTTGGACAGCTGGGGCCGCCCGTCCCGCTTGAGCGTGGCCAGCACGCCGAGGTCCCGCTCTTCCAGCAGCTTCACCAGTGCCGCGTCGTCCGCCATCGTCCGCCTCCCGGGTCGTGATCGTCTCCAGTGCACAACCGCGCCCGGTTCCGATCACTTCCCGGAGGACGGTCCCGGACACGTCAGCGCGCCGCGAGCGCCGGGAAGTCGAACACGCGGGCGTCGTCGGCCGGCCCCTCGCCGCCCGGCCCGCCGCTCCCGCCGCTCTCGCCGCCGGTGCCGCCGGCGGGGGCGAGCGCGGTCCGGTCGGTGAGGATGTGGCCGCGGAACACCGCGCCCTTGGCGGTGACCTTGACCGCCTGGAACGCGTCCGGGCGCAGCGCGCAGAACCCCGTCCGCACGACGTCGTCGAAGAGCGAGTCCGAGACCACGTAGGCCAGGTCGCGCTCGGGGTCGGCGGACAGCAGGCGGCGCAGCGGCCCCGCGTCCAGCAGCCGCTGGACGACGATGGGCGCGTCGCCGGCGGGCCCGAACGGCCCGGCGGTCAGCGTGCCGTGGTGCAGCGAGAGCCGCACCCGCAGCCGGAACCGGGCGCCCGCCTCGGCCGCCGCGCGGTTGATGTCGCGCAGCGCGCCCGCGAGCCCGATGGGGAAGTCGCCCGCCACCGGCGCGGGGTCGATCCCGTCCGGGAGCGTGGCCAGCTCGCCGTCGCCGCCGACCTGCTTGTCCCAGCGGGACCGGTCGAGCCCGACGCCGCGCGCGGCGCGGTCGAGCGCCTCCGACAGCTGGCGCTGGGCGAGCAGCTGCTCGCTGGTGTCCCGCTTGCTGTACCCCTGGATGTCCACCGCCATGAGCAGGCGGTAGTGCAGCGCGTGTCGCTCGTTCCCTTCCACTCCGAATCCGCCCCTCGTCCTCCGAGCAAATAGAGGGCCGGTTGCCCCGCATTCGCTCCACTGTGGAGTGAGTGTTGCCTGATGGAGGATCGCCGCGGTCGTCCGGATGGCAAAGGTGGGTCGTGCGTCGCCTCCTCCGCTCTCGTGTGACGTCGTTTCCGGTCACTTGGACGGGACGGCGGCGCCGTCGGCGCCCTCAAGTAAGTAATACCTAGCGAACAAGCAAGGGCGCTACCGGAATATTCACCGCAAAACGGCCAGCGCGGCCGGCGGTCCGATGCCGTTTCCGGCACCTCTTGAACCGGCCGTCGCCCCCGTCGCGTACTGCCTCCCGACGCGACACCCGGCGCACCGCGCACCGTCCCCCGCGCCGCGTCCCCGCCCCCGCACCCGCCGGAGAGCACGATGGCCAACAGATCGTCCACCGCGGCGCCGTCCCGCGCCCGCCCTCCCGCCGCGTCCGGTCCCTGGAGCTGGTTCCGCGGCCCGCGGCCCGCCGGCGCGGTCGACGACCAGGTGATCGTGACCGAGCTGTACCGGGTGTACGGCCGGCCGCTGCTGTCGTTCGTGCTGCGGCTCACCGGCGGCGACCGGCACTGGGCCGAGGACGTGGTGCAGGAGACCATGATCCGCGCCTGGCGCAGCGCGCACCAGCTCGACGAGAACGCGGCGTCGCTGCTGCCGTGGCTCGCGACCGTCGCGCGCCGGATCGTCATCGACGACCAGCGCCGCAAGAACGCCCGCCCGCAGGAGGCGGGCGAGGGGCCGCTGGAGAACATGCGCGTCCCCGACGGGCTGGAGGACCTGCTGCGCTCCGTCGTCGTCTCCGAGGCCCTGCTCGCGCTGTCGCCCGCGCACCGCGAGGTGCTCAACGAGACGTTCTTCCGGGACCGGTCGGTGAACGAGGCCGCCCGGCACCTCGGCATCCCGGTCGGGACCGTGAAGTCGCGGGTCTACTACGCGCTCCGGGCGCTGCGGGTCGCCCTGGAGGAGAGGGGCGTGACGCCATGACCGCGCCCGCCGCGCACGTCGACGTCGGCGCCTACGCCCTCGGCCTGCTGGAGGAGCCGGACCGGCGCGCGTTCGAGGCGCACCTGTCGTCCTGCCTGCCGTGCCACGAGGAGTTGGCCGCGCTCAGCGGCGTCGCCGCGACCCTGGACGGCATCGGCCCGATCGCCGAGGCGCCGGGCGGCCTGCCCGAGCCGGCGCCGGTGCCGGAGCTGCTGCACCGCCGCATCCGCCGCGAGCGCCGCGGCCGCACGGCGCGGGCGCTGGTGG
>NZ_JABMCA010000025.1:0-126496 GCF_014706005.1 Actinomadura sp. RB99
GCCCGACGCTGCACGGCCGCCGGCCGTTCCGCGGGCCCCGGACGCCCCACGGCCGCCGGTCGCTCCGCGGCTGCGCCCGCCGGGCGCTCCCCGCGGCGCGCCATCGCCAGATGCGCCATCGCCGGGGGCATCTCGCCGGTCCCGACCGTGTGCGGCTCGTCCTGTGGGATCTCGCAGAGCAGCGACGGCGGGATCGTCACCATCGCGACCGTGCCGCCGGTCCGCCCGGCGAGCCGCACGCCGATGCCGTGCCGGCGGGCCAGCCGGTGCACCACGGGGAAGCCCGTCTGCCGCGACGTCTCGTCCGTCATCGGCGGCACCGGCCCGGCCAGCGCCTTGTTCAGGCCCTCCAGCTGCGAGGGCGACATGCCGATGCCGGAGTCCTCGATGCGGAGCATCACGGCGCCGTCGGCGAGCAGGTGCGCGCTCACGGTCACCCGCGAGGGCGAGTAGCGGGTCGCGTTGTCCAGCAGCGCCGCGACCAGGGACGCCAGGTCCTCCGCCGCGTACGCGGGGACCGCGAGCTCCACCACGCGCAGGATCGAGACGTGCCGGTACTGCTCGATGGACGACTCGGCCATCCGGACCACGTCCAGCAGCGACGTGTCGGCCCCGGACGCCTCCTCGGCGTCCCGGCCGGCGAGGACCCGCAGGTCGCGCGCGGCCCGCCGCATGCGCGTCACGCCGTGGTCGATCTCGTAGAGGGCCTCGAGCCGGTCAGGGTCCTCCTCCTGGCGTTCCAGCAGGTCCATGGCGGGACGCATCTTCTCCGCGAGTACGAGGAATTGCAGGCAGAACCGTTCGCACAACTCCGGCCACACGTCCGGGTCGGCCGTTCCGGCGGGCATCGGGACCGGCACAGACGGCCGCTGCTGCTGCGGCTGCGCGGCCATCGGGGCCTGCGGCTGTGCGGCCGGCGGCACCTGCGGCTGCGGCTGCGTGGGCCGCTGCACCTGCGACTGCGGCTGCGTGGGCCGCTGCGGTTGCGGTTGCGGCGGCCGCTGCGGTTGCGGTCGGGGTTGCGCGGGCCTCTGCGGTTGCGCGTGCGGTTGCGGCGGCGCGGCCATCGGCCCCTGCGAGGGCGCCATCGGCCCCGGATACGGCGGCGGTACGGCCTGCGGGGGCGGGGCGGCCTGCCGGGTGCGCTTCGGCCACCTCACCGGCGCGCTCCCCGAGCCGCCGCCGGAAGGTGCGCGCCGCAGGTCATCCGGCGTTTCGTCAAAGCAGCCTTCTTCACCTAAGCCTCAGCACCGGGCGACACGGCAGCGGACCGCGCACGCTCGGAACACCGGCCGGCGGCCCCCTGCCGGGAGGGGCACCCGGGAAAGAGTGGCATACGGACAGTCGCCGATCAATGCGTTCCAGTTATATACCCCTTATAGCCGCCAAAAGCCTCTATTAGATGTTTGTCGCTATTGCCGGGAATTTCCGATCGTGTCGCGGCGGTCGATCACCCGGCGCAGCGCGCCCAGGCCGCGCGCGATCGGCGGCGCCCCCTCACCGCCGCGCCGGACGCAGGCGATGAGGCGCCGCTTCGGCACCGCCCCGCCGCGCAGCGGGACGCGGACCGCCCGGTCCCCCGGCGGCAGCGGCGCCAGCCGGGGCACCGGATCGACGCTGACCTGGGGAGTCGTCGCCGGGGCGGTGCTCGTCCTGCCGCTCGCCCCGGCGGCCGGCGGCGGCCTGTGGCACCCGGGCGTCCTCGCCGCGGGCCTCGGCCTCGCCGTGCTGTCGGCCGTCCTGCTGTGGTCGCTCGACCAGGCCGCGCTGCGCCGCCTGCCCGAACGGACGGTCGCCGTCATGGTCAGCCTGGAGCCCGCCGCAGGCGCCGTCGCCGGGCTCGTCCTGCTCGGCGAGCACCTCGCCTGGACGCGGTGGCTCGCGATCGGCTGCGTCTGCGCCGCCTCCTCCGGCGCCGCCCTCGGCCACCGCGAGCGAGGGACATGACCAGGCGGTTATCGCATCCGCCGACCCCGCCTACACCGCCGCGTGGGCGTTCCTCGCCGTGGTCAGCGCCGTCACCGTGCGCCGTCGCGCGGGCGCAGGCGCATGCCGAGGATCTTCGTGTCCGGGCCGTCGTCGAGCATCTCGAAGCCCATGTGCCCGTAGAAGCCCAGCGCGTTCGCGTTGCGGGCGTTGACCCCGAGGTGAAGTCCGGGCACCCCGCGCTCGCGCAGGGCCTCGATCAGGATCGCGCACAGGCGCCGCCCGTTCCCGCCGCCCTGCGCCTCCGGCAGGAGGTCGATGTGCAGGTGCGCCGGATACCGGGCCGTGATGTGCGCGGGAGTGCGGGGCGGGTCGTCGATGTAGGCGCGCAGCCAGGCGTCCGGGCCGCCGGGCTCGACGGACCGTCCCGCCACCCGCGCGCGGATCCGCGGCCACCACGCGCGGTCGAGTTCGCGCTCGAAGGCTGCGGTGTCCTCGGCGGCGAGGATGTACCCGACCGGCCGCGACGCCCCGCCCTCGTCCCGCGCGAGCACCCAGGCGAGGTCGGGCGCGTGGGCCAGATACGGCCCGGCGAACACGTCGCCGAGCAGCCGCGGATCGTCCACCAGGCCGGTCGCGTCGCCGCCGAGGGCGGCGGTCCGCAGGCAGATGCCGTAGATCCGGCGGACCTCCTCGGGGTCGTCCGCGCGAGCCGGGCGGACGGGCAGCGGCGCGGTGCGCGAACCGGCGGTCATCGTGGGCCTCCCAGTACCAGAGCGAGCGGCGCTCGCAGGCTAACATGAAAACCGATCGTTGATCGCTTTTCGCGCCCGGCGCTCGGAGGACGAGGGACGGGGCGGGGGTGCCTCGAACTCCTGGCCGTGCAGGCCGATGACGCTCATGAGGGCGCCGAAGTCCCGGGTGCGGACGCCGGTGGACCAGATGATGGTGTCGGCGCGCTGCCGCGGTTCGGGCCGGGCCGCTGGCCGACCTCGGCGCGTGGCACGGCGGCACGTGCGGGTAAAGCAATCGTGTCCGGGGGCCGGAGAGCGTGGCGGCGCCTTCCCGGAGCACTAGTGTGACGGTCCAGCACGATCCGATCACCATGCGTGATCGCCGGTTCGCCGTCCACTCCTGCTGGGGCCTCATTGCTGCTGTTGCTCGCCGCGTACTGCGCGGCCGCGGCGGCGGCGCCGGTGCTCGTGCGGGCCCTCGGGCGGGGCGCGTTCCCTCCGCTGGCGGCGGTGCTCGCCGCGGCCGCCGGATGGGCGGTATGGCCGTGGCTGCGCGGCGGCGCGCCGCGCACCGAGTCGTGGTCGTGGATCCCCGGCCTCGGCCTCCACCTGTACCTGCGCTCCGACCCGCTGACCTGGATGATGATGGTCATCGTCGGCGGCGTCGGCGGGCTGATCGTGCTGTACTGCGGCCGCTACTTCACCGGCGCCGAGCCGAAGCTCGGCGCGTTCGCCGGGGAGCTGGTCGGGTTCGGCGCCGCGATGCTCGGGCTGGTCCTGGCCGACGACCTCGTCCTGCTGTACGTGTTCTGGGAGCTGACGACCGTCCTGTCGTACCTGCTCATCGGGTACGACGCGGAGCGCGGCATCGCGCGGCGCGCGGCGACGCAGGCGATCGTCATCACCACGTTCGGCGGGCTGGCGATGCTGGTCGGGCTCCTCCTGCTCGGGCAGGCGGCGGGCACCGACCGGCTGTCGGCGATCGTCGCGGCGCCGCCCGGCGGGGGCACCGCGGCGACGGCGGTCGTGCTGATCCTCGTCGGCGCGCTGTCGAAGTCCGCGCTCGTCCCGTTCGGGCTGTGGCTGCCGGGGGCGATGGCCGCGCCGACGCCGGTCAGCGCGTTCCTGCACGCCGCCGCGATGGTGAAGGCGGGCGTGTACCTGGTGGCGCGGCTCGCGCCCGCGTTCGCCGGGACGGCCGGGTGGCGGCCGATCGTGGTGGGCTGCGGGATCGCGACGATGCTGCTGGCCGGGTGGCGGGCGCTGCGCGAGCACGACCTGAAGCTGCTGCTCGCCTACGGGACGGTCAGCCAGCTCGGGTTCATGGTCGTGCTGGTCGGCGCCGGGAACCGGGTCGCGGCGCTGGCGGGGTTCACGGTGCTGCTCGCGCACGCCCTGTTCAAGTCCGCGCTGTTCCTCGCGGTCGGGGTCGTCGACCACTCGACCGGGACGCGCGACCTGCGGAAGCTGTCCGGGCTCGGGCGCGAGACGCCGGTGCTGTTCGGGGCGGCGATCGCGGCGGCGGCGTCGATGGCGGGCGTCCCGGCGACCCTCGGGTTCGCCGGGAAGGAGGCCGCGTACGAGGCGTTCCTCGGCGGCGACACCGGACTGCTCGTCCTGCTCGCGGTGGGGTCCGCGCTGACCGCCGCGTACAGCCTGCGGTTCCTGTGGGGCGCGTTCGCGCGCAAGGAGGGCGTCGCGCCGCGCGAAGTGCACCGTCCCGGGGTGCTGCTGCTCGCGCCGGTGGTGCTGCTCGCGGCGGCGGGCGTCGTCGTCGGGCTGCTCGCCGGGCAGCTGAACGCGCCGATCGAGCGGGAGGCCGCGCCGTTCCCGGTGACGCGGCACGGCGGCTACCACCTGTCGGCCTGGCACGGGTTCGGTCTTCCGCTGCTGCTCACCGCGGTCTCGCTGGCGGCCGGCGTCGCGCTGTTCGGGCTCGGACGGCGCGTCGCGCGCGTCCCGCAGTTCTTCGAGCCCGAGCAGGTCTACCTGCGGTTCATGCACGGGCTCAGCACGTTCGCGCTCCAGCTCACCGGGACCGTGCAGCGCGGGTCGCTGCCCGACTACCTGCTGATCATCCTGCTCGCCGCGGTCGGCCTGGCGGGCGGCGCCGTCGTGACGGGCCTGCCGTGGCCGGAGCCGCTCGGCGACCGGATCTGGGACTCCCCTGCGCAGGCGCTCGTCGCGCTGCTCACCGTCATCGCGGCGGCCGCGGCGATCCGGGCCCGCGACCGGGGCCAGACGGTCGTGCTGTCCGGCGCGTCCGGGTTCGGGGTCGCCACGCTGTTCGTCCTGCAGGGCGCGCCCGACCTGGCGCTCACCCAGTTCCTCGTCGAGACCGCGAGCCTGATCGTCTTCGTGCTGGTGCTGCGGCGGCTGCCCGCCCGGTTCTCGACGCGCTCCCCCGCGCAGCGCACCGTCCACCTGCTGGTCGGCGCGCTGGCCGGGCTCACCGCGACCGCCGTCACGCTGCTCGCGGCGCGGGCCCGCCACGCCGTGCCCGTCTCCGCCGCCTACCCCGGCGCGGCCCGGGAGGCCGGCGGCGGCAACATCGTCGCGGTCACGCTCGTGGACCTGCGCTCCTGGGACACCCTCGGCGAGAGCGTCGTCATCGCCCTTGCCGCCCTCGGCGTGACCAGCATGGTGTTCGCGCGGCGGCCGCTGTCGGCGCCGCCCCCGCCCGGCCCCGGCACCAGCGTGTGGGGCGTCGAGGAGATCACCGCGCTGGACGAGGCCCCGCCCGCCGGATGGCTCGCGGCCGGGTCCACGCTCGCCGCCGAACGGCGCTCCATCGTGTTCGAGGTCGTCGCCCAGGCCATCTTCCACACCGTGCTGCTGTACTCGCTGTTCCTGCTGTTCACCGCGCACTCCGCGCCCGGCGGCGGGTTCGCGGGCGGCATCGTCGCGGGGCTCGCGCTCGCCGTCCGCTACCTCGCGGGCGGCCCGTTCGAGCTGTGGGAGGCGGCGCCCGTCCCGGCGGGCGCGCTGCTCGGCACCGGCGCGATCATCGTGTCCGGGACGGCGCTCGGCGGCCTGGCCTGGGGGCACGCGGTGCTGGAGAGCGCGTCCGCGGACGCGCACCTGCCGCTGCTCGGCCACGTCCACCTCGTCACGTCGCTGCTGTTCGAGATCGGCGTCTACCTGATCGTCATCGGGCTCGTCCTCACCGTGCTGTCCGTGCTCGGCGCCGAGATCGACCGGCAGACCGAGGCCGACCGGCGCCGCGGGGCGGGCCGCACCGGCGAGGGGGCCGGCTGATGAGCCCCTCCCTGGTGCTCGCCGCGACCGGCGGGACGCTCGTCGCCGCCGGCGTCGTGCTGCTGCTGGAGCGCAGCCTGTCCCGGCTGGTCGTCGGGGTGCTGGTGCTCAGCAACGGGGTGAACCTGCTGATCCTCACCGCGGGCGGCCCGGCCGGCGCCGCGCCGATCCTCACCGGACGCGGCCCGCGCGGCGGCCCGCGCCGCGCGCTCAGCGACCCGCTGTCGCAGGCGCTGATCCTCACCGCGATCGTGATCTCGCTGGCGTCGGCGGCGTTCGTGCTGGCCATCGCCTACCGCAGCGGGAGGCTCAGCGGCGACGACGACGTCCGCGACGACATCGAGGACCTGCGGGTCCGCCGGGAGAGCGAGGACGACGTCGGGCTGCGCGCCGAGCGCGAGCGGCGCGCCGTCGCCGACCCGTCCGAGCTCGGCGCCCGCGAGGAGCCCGACAGCGACTTCCCCGGCGGCGTCCCCCGCGACGGCCGCCGCGACGGCCGCCGCGATGGCCGCCGCGAGCGCCGGCCGGGGCGGCAGGGGCGGGACGGCCAGTGAACGCGCTCGTCCCGCTGCCGGTGCTGCTGCCCGTCCTGGCCGCCGGCGTCAAGATCCTCATCGGGCCGCGGCGCCCGGTGCTGAAACGCGCGATCAGCATCGTCGCGCTCGCCGCGGTGCTCGGCGTCGCGGTCGCGCTGCTGGTCCGCGCGGACCGGTACGGCCCGCAGGTCGTGCGGCTCGGCGGCTGGCCCGCGCCGGTCGGCATCACGCTGGTCGCGGACCGGCTGTCGGCGGTGATGCTCGCCGTGTCGTCCGCCGTCACCCTCTGCGTGATGGTCTACGCGTTCGGGCAGGACGTCGCCGAACGCGACCGGGACACGCCGCTGTCGGTGTTCCACCCGACCTACCTGCTGCTGACCGCCGGGGTCTGCGACGCGTTCCTCGCCGGCGACCTGTTCAACCTGTTCGTCGGGTTCGAGATGATGCTGATGGCCAGCTACGTGCTGGTGACGCTCGGCGGCACCATGGCCCGCGTCCGCGCCGGGACGACCTACATCGTCGTCGCGCTGCTGTCGTCGATGCTGTTCCTCGTCGCCATCGCCGTGCTGTACGCCGCGACGGGCACCGTCAACATGGCGCAGCTGTCGTGGCGGATCGCCGAGCTGCCCGGCCCGGTCGCCCGGATCGCCGAGGTGACGCTGCTGACCGCGTTCGCGGTGAAGGCGGCGGTGTTCCCGCTGTCGATGTGGCTGCCCGACTCCTACCCGTCCGCGCCGACCCCGGTCAGCGCCGTGTTCGCCGGCCTGCTCACCAAGATCGGCGTGTACGGGGTGATCCGGGCCGAGACGCTGCTGTTCCCGGGCGGCCACCTGCGCCGGGTGCTCCTGGTCGCGGCGCTGCTGAGCATGCTCGTCGGGGTGCTGGGCGCGATGGTGCAGATCGACGTGCGGCGGCTGCTGTCGTTCACGCTGGTCAGCCATATCGGCTACATGATCTTCGGGGTGGCGCTGGACTCGGCGGCGGGGCTCGCCGCGACCGTCTTCTACGTCCTGCACCACATCACGATCCAGACCACGTTGTTCCTGGTCGCCGGGCTCATCGACCGGCGCGGCGGCGCGACGTCGCTGGCCCGGCTCGGCGGGCTCGCGCGCACCGCGCCGCTGGTCGGCGTGCTGTTCTTCGTCCCCGCGATGAACCTCGGCGGCATCCCGCCCCTGTCGGGGTTCCTCGGCAAGCTCGGGCTGCTGCGGGCGGGCCTCGCGCAGGGCGGGCCGCTGGTGGACGTCCTCGTCGCGGGCGCCGTGGTGACGAGCCTGCTCACCCTGTACTCGCTGGTGAAGGTGTGGAACCAGGCGTTCTGGAGCGCCCCGCCGGACGACCTCCCGCAGGGCGCGCGCGCTGCACGGCTGCCCGCCGCGATGGTCGCCGGGAGCGCCGCGCTGGTCGTCCTCAGCCTCGCCTACACCGCGGCGGGCGGCCCGCTGTACGCGCTGTGCGAGCGCGCCGCCGCCGAACTGCTGAACCCGCAGACCTACACGCGGGCCGTGTTCCCTTCGGGAGGCGCCACTTGAGGGAGTTCACCATCCGGATCGGACGCCGCCGGGAGCTCCGGCTGCCCGCGGTCGTCTGGCTGACGCTCGTGTGGGTGCTGCTGTGGGACCGGCCGACCGTCGCGAACCTGGTGTCCGGGCTGGTCCTCGCGGTGCTGCTGCAACTGGCGTTCCCGCTCCCGCCGGTCGGCCCGCAGCTGCGGCTCAGGCCCGTCGGGCTCATCGTGTTCGTGCTGCGCGCCGCCGCCGACCTGCTGCACAGCGCCGGGCCGCTGGCCTGGCAGGCGGCGGGCGGGCGCGGCCGAGCCAAGCGCAACTCGGTCATCGCGGTCCCGCTGCGCACCCGCTCCGACCTGATCCTCACCATCATGGCGATCTCGCTGTCGGCGACGCCCGGCACGCTGGTGCTGGACGTCCGGCACTCCGACGCGACGCTGTTCCTGCACGTCCTCGGCGCCGACGACGACGCGGCCGTGGAGAAGGCCCGGCGGGACGTGCAGGCGCTCGAACGCCGGACCGTCCGGGCCTTCGGCACCCGCGACGACCTGTGCGCCCTCGCGGAGGACGGGTCATGACGGCCGTGCTCGTCGCGGTGGCGGCGGTGCTGTTCCTCGCCGCCGCGTGCACGCTCGTCCGGATCGTCCGGGGCCCGTCGATGCTCGACCGCGCCATGGCGCTGGACGTCCTGCTCGCCGTGATCATGGCGGGACTGGGCGCGTCCGCGGTCGCCGACGGCGACACCTGGGTGCTGCCGACGCTGCTGGCCCTGTCGCTGGTCGCCTTCGTCGGCTCGGTCGCGGTCGCCCGGTTCCTCACCCACCGCGTCCCCGCCCCGGACGACCCGGACCGGGGGGCGGACGCGTGAGGACGGCGTTCACGGCGGCGTTCCTGCTGCTCGGCGCGGGCGCCTCGCTCAGCGCAGGGCTCGGCCTGCTGCGGCTGCCCGACCTGTTCACCCGGATGCACGCCGCGACGAAGTCGCAGGCCGTCGGCCTGCTGCTGGTGCTGGCCGGCGTCGGCGTCCGGTTCCCGACCATCGAGGTGCTCACCTCGCTGGTGCTGGTCGCGCTGCTGCAGATCATCACCGTCCCGGTCGCGGCGCACCTGGTCGGGCGCGCCGCCTACCGCACCGGCCACGTCGACCGCGACCTGCTGCACGCCGACGAGCTGGCGCGCGCCCTCGGATCGCCCGGCGACGGCTGAGCCCGCGCGCTCGGCGCGCTCCTCGCCGTGTCGGTGCCGCGCGGCGTCCACAGCGATGCCGGGCGGCCCGACCTGGCGGAGTCCCGCCGCTGAACCTCCGTCCTGACGGCGCGGCCGCCGTCAGGAGGAGGCGTCCGGGACCGGGCGCTGCCCGAACGCCCCGGCCTCCCAGAGCGTGCGGACGTTCCGGACGAGCGGCGGGCCGACCGCGCGCAGCGCTTCCAGGTCGTTGTCGGCGACCGCGTTCGTCACCAGCGTGCTGGTCGCGGCGACGATCATCCGGCAGGTGAAGCGGCCCGCCTCGTCGCGCGCGCCCAGCATGTCGGCGAGCACATCGGTGATCATGTTCTGCAGGTCCGCCCGCCGCCGGATCGCCTCGGGCCCGGCGGCGTACACCTCGATCAGGAACAGCCGGGTGTAGGGCAGCTCGATGGCGAGCGCCTCGAGGTAGGCGGTGAAGCCCTGCTCGAAACGGTCCATCGGACCGCCCGCCGCGCCCGCGCCGTCCGTGGCGGGACGGCCGTCCTCGCCCGCGCCGATCATCTCCAGCAGGTGCTGCACCAGCAGGTCCCGCGCGACGTCGAAGGCGGCCATGAAGCAGTCGAGCTTGCTGTCGAACACCTGGTAGAAGCTCTGCCGCGACACCCCGGACCGCTGGAGCACGTCCGCCACCGAGGTGGCGACGTACCCCTTCTCCGCCATCACCTCGGCCATCGCGGCGCACAGCCGCGACCGCTGGATGCGTTCCACTTCCTCGGGGGACAGCGCCGAGCGCCCTCTGGGCAGCCGGCGCGGCGATGAGTCCGACACGCTGTTCACCTTATGTCCACCCGGCCCTGACGTGCTCGTACACCGGCACGGACGGTCCGGGGACGGGCGGGTCAGGGCTTGCGGGCGACGCCGGCGGGGATCCAGGTGTGCGACGGGTCGGCCTCGGCGGGGTTCTTGCTGCCCCAGACGTCGACGTAGGACAGCCCGGGCGGGGTGTCCTCGTGCGGCGGGAGGTACTCCCAGCCGTCGAAGAACCGGTCGATCTCCTCGAACGTGCGGAAGTTCAGCCGGGCGGTGACGTTCCGGTAGACCTCGTTGAACCGCTCGATCTTGTCGGCGCGCTGCCCGTCGGCCGTGACGTGCGACAGCGCGAGGTAGCTCCCGGACGGCACCGCGTCGAGGTAGCGGCGCAGCAGCGACCACGGGTCCCGCTCGGGGTCCACGAAGTGCCAGATGGCGACGTGCAGGTAGCCGACGGGCCGGGAGAAGTCGATGAGCCGCCGCACCTCGGGGTCGGCGAGGACGGAGTCGGGGTCGGCGATGTCGGCGTCGACGTAGACGACGTTCTTCTCACCGCCGCGGCGCAGCATGTCCCGCGACATGTCCAGGACCACGGGGTCGTTGTCGACGTAGACGACGTGCGCCTCCGGATGGACGACCTGGACGACCTCGTGGGTGTTCCAGGCCGTCGGGATGCCGGAGCCGAGGTCGATGAACTGGTCGACGCCGGCCCGCGCCATGACGGCCGCCGCGCGCTGCAGGAATATGCGGTTGGCCTGCGCCATGTAGTGCAGTTCCGGGACCTTCTCCTGGAGTTTCCGGGCGGCCTCCTCGTCCGCGGGGGTGTGGTGCCGGCCGTTGAGGAAGTAGTCGTAAATGCGTCCCGCCGAAGCGACACCCGGGCCGCTTTTCAAAGCGCCCTTGGGGTGGGGGTAGGTGTCCATCGTCTTCCTTGGGAAGGGGTCGGTGAAAGAGGAGAAGGGCGGCCCGGCGGGGGTTCGCCGGGGCCCTTCGTCCGCCTTCATTCGTTCACAGGTCGAAACGGCCCGCCTTCACCCGCGCGGCGAATGTGCGCCATGCCTCGCTGCCGAACACCAGCGTTCCGCCGTCGCGGTCCTTGGTGTCGCGGACTCCGACGACCCGGTCGCCGCCGCCGACCTCCACGCAGGCGTCCTGCGCGGCATTCGACCGCGACGATTTCCGCCACGTTCCGGGGGTGATCAGATCATGATTCCTCATTGCGGGGCTATCCCTTCCATCATCTTCTCGAGGAACTCGGTCGTCTGTTTCGGGGTCAGCGCCTTCGCCTGGAGCCAGGCCCAGACCTGCTCGTAGCGGGCGACGGCGGCGCCGGTCTCGACCCGGCTGCGCCCGGTCACCGAGCCCTCGACGAAGATCCCCGCGCTGATGACATCCGAGTCGAAGTCGAACGCCATGAAGGAGCCGAGCGCCGGGTGCGGGCCGGCGCTGAACGGCATCACCTGGATGGTCACGGCGGGCGGCGGCACCAGCAGGCGGGCGATCTGCGCGCGGCGCAGCGCCGGGCCGCCGGGCATCCGCGCCAGCGCGGTCTCGTCGATCATGAAGACGGCCTCGCGGACGGTGCCGCCGAACACCTCCGCCTGCCGTCCCATCCGCAGCTCGACGCCGGAGTCGACGCGGGTGGGCGAGACGCTGGGGTCGACGGCCTGGATGACCTGCCGGGCGTACTCGGGCGTCTGCAAGAGTCCCGGAATCGCGGTCAGGTCCCACGCGCGAATTCGGACGGCCGCCATCTCCATGCCGAGCAGTTCGGCGGTGGCGTCGGGCCAGTCGCCGCTGCCGTTCCACCAGCCCGGCCGGCTCGCCCGTTCACGCAATTCCTCTAGTTCGTCCCGTTTGTCGGGCGGAACTCCGTAATGCGTGCAGAGCCCGCGCAGGACGAGAACACTGGGGGTGACCTCGGCGTTCTCCCACCGTCTCACGGTCTGCGGATGCACCCCGAGATCACGGGCGATGGACGCCACCGACTCGCCGGACGCCTTGCGCGCATCGGCGAGGGCGTTGCCGAGCAGCCATCCCGACAGCACCGGCCCGTCGTCACCGGGAGTCATCCTCCGTGTCTACACCGCCCCATCACACCATGCAACCCGCATAATGCAGCTTTTGCGCCGGACGATCATTACGCATTGCCGACGATCATCCCGTGATCCGCGTCATGTAAATTGACATGAAGCGCTTGACACGCCGCCGCCCGCGGAGGACCGTCTTTCACAGGGAGTCAGCGTCGCCCGACCTGGCTGTCAGACACCGCCACCGCTCCCGGGAGCCCCGCCATGACGATCTCCGCCATCGCCGAGCCCCCGTATCCGGGCACCGCCGGCCGCGCGAGCGCGCCCGGCGGCCGCGCGGACGCCCTCGGCGAGGCGGAGGACTGCGCGCGCCGCCTCATGTCCCGCCTTCACGCCCTCGGCCTGAGCACCTCGGGACCGTGGGGGAACGGCTCCTCGCCGATGGCGGTCTCGGCGCAGTGCGTGCAGGTCGAGCCGTACGTCGGGCGCACCGTCTGGCTGCTGCCGCCCCCCGGCGGGCCGTCCGGCGAACCCGCGCCCGGGGACGCCCTCTACTGGCACTGGCAGCGGCCCCGCCGCGACCGCGCGGGCCGTCCGGTCGCCCGCTGGTTCCAGCCGTTCTGCCCGGCCGCCGACCCCGAGAAGGCCGCCACCGCGATCTCCGAGGCGATCTTCGCCGACCTCCGCAGGCGCGGCCGCTGACCGGGGACGGGGCTCCCGGCGAGCCGAGGGGGATCGCCGGTGCCCGCCCCGCGGTGGTGTCCTATCACCACTCGTCGACGTGCAGGACCTCGTCCAGCGGCACGCGCGGCGCGGGCCGGAACGTCTCGCCCGTGTAGTACGCGGTGGGGACGAGCGCGCCCTGCCGCACGTCCGCCGGCAGCCCGAGGACGTCCGCGACCTCCTGCTCGTACGCCAGGTGCAGCGTCGTCCACGCGGTGCCGAGGCCCCGCGCCCGCGCCGCGAGCGCGTAGTTCCACACGGCCGGGAGCAGCGACCCCCACAGCCCGGCCTGGTTCCCGTCCGGCAGCTTCCCGCCGTGCAGCCGCAGGCACGGGATCACCAGCACCGGCACGTCCCCCATGCGTTCGGCCAGGTAGGAGGCGCTGTCACCGACGCGGCGCTGCACCTCGGCGCGGTCCGGGTCGTCGGCGTACTGCCCGGCGGACGTGCCGCCCGCCGCGGCGTACGCGGCGAACGAGCGCCGGTAGTACTCGCCGATCGCCTTCCGCTTCTCGGTGTCGGTGACGACGATCCAGTGCCAGCCCTGCCGGTTGCTGCCGCTCGGCGCCTGGACGGCGATCTCCAGGCACTCGCGGACGAGGTCCATCGGCACGGGACGGGCCAGGTCGAGGCGCTTGCGCACGGTACGGGTGGTGGTCAGCAGTTCGTCCGGGCTCAGCGGAAGAGTCATGATCCCAGTATCGACGGCGGGGCCGGCGGGCCGGCGTCGGAGGGGTCGAGCATGGCGCGCGTCGCCTCGTCGACGATGTCGCGCATCGCGCGCTCGGCGGCCGCGGCGTCGCCCGCCTGGACGGCCTGGGCCACCTCGGCGTGCCAGCGGATCGCGGCCGGCTCCGGACGCGCGGGCATCAGGTGGTGGTGGGTGCGGCCCGCGAGGACGGCGGCGACGACCCCGCTGAGCGCGCCCATCATCTCGTTGCCCGACGCCTGCAGCAGCGTCCGGTGGAACTGGACGTCCGCCTCCAGGTAGGCCTCCAGGTCGCCGGACTTGCCGTGCACCGCCATCTGCATGACGGCGCCGGTCAGCGTGCCGCACTGGGTGGGCGTCGCGCGCAGCGCCGCGAGGTGGGCCGCGACGGGTTCCAGCCCGCGCCGCAGCTCGCCGAGCTCGCGGAGCTGCTCGTCGCGGCCGGGGCCCTCCAGGCGCCAGCCGATGATCTGCGGGTCGAACAGGTTCCAGCAGCCGCGGGGCGCGACCGTGATGCCGACGCGGCGCCGGCTGGTCACCATCCCCATCGACTCCAGCACCCGGATCGCCTCGCGGACCACGGAGCGGGAGACCCCGAACCGGGCCTCCAGCTGCTCGATCCGCAGCACCTCGCCCGCCGGGACGTCCCCCGAGGTGATCTGCACGCCGAGCCGGTCGACGACGCTGCCGTGCAACCCGGCCGGGCTGTCTCGCACCATGGCGTCAATCATCACACGATTGCGTCGATGCAGGCACACCCCGATGTCAAAGGTATGTTTTTTCGACGTGACCTCTTGATAACGGCTGGTTAATGAGGTGCACTCGGCGCAGGTGGCGCCCCCCGCCCCCCGGGATCTCCCCAGCCCCGCCACCGAGGAGGATGACCGCAATGCACTCGATCGTGCTCGCCGCGGCGCCGCACGCGTCCAGCGGGCGGCTCGTGCCCGCGGCGCTCGCCGGCATCGCGCTGATCGTCGTACTGATCACCTGGCTGAAGGTGCACCCGTTCCTGAGCCTCACCCTCGGCTCGCTGCTGGTCGGGGCCATCGCGGGACTGCCGATGGCCGACACCGTGAAGAGCTTCGGCAAGGGCTTCGGCGACACCGCGTCCGGCGTGGGCGCGCTGATCGCGCTCGGCGCGATGTTCGGCAAGCTGCTCGCCGACTCCAGCGGCGCCGACCAGATCGTCGACACCATCGTCGGACGGTCCGGGCGGCGCGCGCTGCCCTGGGCGATGGCGCTGGTCGGCGCGCTCATCGGGCTGCCGATGTTCTTCGAGATCGGCCTCGTGCTGCTGATGCCGGTGATCTACCTGGTGGCGCGCCGCTCCGGGCAGTCGATCATCGCGGTCGGCATCCCGGCGCTGGCCGGACTGTCGGCGATGCACGGGCTCGTCCCGCCGCACCCGGGGCCGCTCGTCGCGATCGACGCGCTGCACGCCGACCTCGGCGTCACGCTGGGCCTCGGCGTGCTCGTCGCCGTGCCGACCGTCGCGCTCGCCGGGCCGCTGCTCGCCCGGTTCGCCGCGCGCTGGGTGGACGTCCGGCCGCCCGAGCTGTTCACCACCGGCGACACGGCCGGCGGCAAGGACGCCGACGAGAGGGACGGCGGCGAGAGGGACGGCGCGGAGCAGGGCCGGCGCCGCCCCTCGTTCGCGCTCACCCTGGCGACCGTGCTGCTGCCGGTCGTGCTGATGCTGCTCAAGGCGTTCGCCGACATCGTGCTCGACGAGGGCACCGAGCCCTACACCGTCCTCGACAACCTCGGCACGCCGCTGATCGCGCTGCTCATCGCGGTGGTCGTCGCGATGTTCACCCTCGGCCGCGGCTCCGGGATGGACCGCCGGACGATCACCGCGACGCTGGAGCGGTCGCTGCCGCCGATCGCGGGCGTGCTGCTGATCGTCGCGGCGGGCGGCGGCTTCAAGCAGACGCTCGTCGACACCGGCATCGGCAAGACCATCGCGGACTGGGTGGACGGCAGCGGGGTGTCCGTGCTCGTCCTCGGCTGGCTCGTCGCCGTGCTGATCCGGCTCGCGACCGGGTCGGCGACCGTCGCGACCGTCACCGCGTCCGGCATCCTCGCCCCGCTCGTCACCGGGCTGAGCACCGGCGACACCTCGCTGCTGGTGCTCGCCGTCGGCAGCGGCTCGCTGTTCTTCTCGCACGTCAACGACGCCGGGTTCTGGCTGGTCAAGGAGTACTTCGGGCTGAGCGTCGGGCAGACGATCAAGTCGTGGTCGCTGATGGAGACGGTGATCTCGGTCTGCGGCCTGGTGTTCGTCCTCGCGCTGAACATCGTCGTCTAGCCGGAGCGGCGCGCCGGCCGGACACGGTCAGCCGGACACGGTCAGCCGGACACGGTCAGCCGGACACGGTCAGCCGGCCGCGGGCAGCCGGACACGGTCAGCCGGCCGCGGGCAGCCATAGCTCGAACGCCGCGCCGCCGCCGGGGGCGGGGCCCGCGGTCAGGTCGCCGCCGTGCGCGCGGGCGACGCCCCGGGCGATGGCGAGGCCGAGGCCCGCGCCGCCCTCGTCGCGGGCGCGCGCGTCGTCGAGCCGGACGAACCGCTCGAAGATCCGCTCCCGGTCGGCGGGCGGGACGCCGGGGCCGTCGTCGGTCACCCGCAGCGCCACCCGCCCGCCGCCCGCGGACAGCGCGGCGCGGACCGACGACGCCGCGTGCCGCTGCGCGTTGTCCAGCAGGTTGACCAGCACCCGTTCGAGCTGCGCGGCGCTGCCGAGCACCTCGAACGCGCCGGTCCCCGTCACCTCGACGGGGACCCGGTCGGTCGCGGCGCGGTGCGCCACCTCCTCGCGGACCAGCGCCCCGAGGTCGACCCGGTCGTGGCGGGGCCGCTCCCCCGCGTCCAGCCGGGCGAGGAGCAGCAGCCCCGCCGCCAGGTCCTGGAGCCGGACGACGTCCTGGACCGCGCCGTCCACGTCCAGCAGGTGGGGGTGCGCGGCGGCGACCTCCAGCTGCGTGCGCAGCGACGCGAGGGGGCTGCGCAGCTCGTGCGAGGCGTCCGCGACGAACCGGCGCTGCCGCTCCACCGACCGCTCCAGCGCGCCGAGCGTCTGGTTGGTCGTCTCCGCCAGCCCCGCCACCTCGTCGCGCGACCCCGGCACCGGCACCCGCCGCGCGAGGTCGCCGGCCGAGGTGATCGCCGCCATCTCCGCCCGGATCGCCTCCACCGGACGCAGTGCCCGCCGCGTCACCAGCCACGTCACCGCCCCGACCACGAGCAGAAGGAGGGGCAGCCCCAGCAGCATCGCGCGGGTCACCGACCCGACGGCCTGCGTGGCGAGCCGCGCCCCCGCGTGCACGACGACGGTCCCGCCCGACGGCGCGGTCGCCGCGACCGCCGCGAACCGGTAGTCGGCCGTGTCGTGGCCGACGGTCGCGCGGCCGCCGTCGTAGTCGACGTCCGTGGAGACCTCGCCGCGCCCCGGCCGCTCACCGCGGCCGCCGTGGTCGTCGTGGCCGTCGTCATCGTCCCCGCCCGTGGACGTCGCGGACGGCGCCGCGTTCGGCGCCACGGACGACGACCCGGTGCCGCTGATCGCGTCCAGGTCCTTGGAGACCGCGACGACCCGGCCGTGCTCGTCCACGACCTGCACCGGATGGTCCTCGGAGTCGGGCAGGTCGAGCCGGGCGACCGGCGTCCCCACCGCGACCTGCGCCGCGACCTCCCGCGCGATGATCTCCGCCTGGAGGTCGGACTGCCGGGTCAGGCTGCCCCGCAGCGTGAGCAGCACGGTCAGCCCGGCCGCGACCAGCGCGACCGCGACGACCGCCGTCGCGGCCAGCGCCGCCCGCGAGCGCACGGACGCGAACGGCCGCCTCCTCCCGCGCGGCACGTCAGCCGCCGTCGGTGCTCAGCCGGTAGCCCGCGCCCCGCACCGTCGTGATCGACCGCCGGCCGAACGGCGCGTCCAGCTTGCGGCGCAGCGCGCTGACGTAGACCTCGACGATGTTGGGGTCGCCGTCGCAGGCGAAGTCCCACACGTTCTCGATGATCTCCGTCTTCGGCACCACCCGGCCCGCATTGACGGCCAGGTGCTCCAGCACGGCGAACTCCTTCGCGGTCAGCTCGACCTCCGCCTCGCCGCGCCGGACCGTCCGGGACGCGGGGTCCACCCGCAGGTCGCCGAGCACGATCTCGGGGGCGCCGCCGCGCGTCCGGCGGCGCAGCAGCGCGCGGATCCGGGCCAGCAGCACCACGTAGGAGAACGGCTTGGTCAGGTAGTCGTCGGCGCCGGTGTCCAGGCCCTCCGCCTCGTCGTACTCGCCGTCCTTGGCGGTCAGCATCAGGATCGGCACCTCGGACCCGCCGGCGCGCAGCTCGGCGCAGACCCGGTAGCCGTTCAGGCCGGGCAGCATGATGTCCAGGACGACCAGGTCGTAGTCGCCCTCGGCCGCCCGGTGCAGCCCGGTGACGCCGTCGTGCGCGACGTCCACGGTGAACCCCTCGGCCGCCAGCCCGCCGGCCAGGGACCGGGCGAGCCGCCGCTCGTCCTCGACCACCAGCAGCTTCATGCCCCCAGCCTGCCAGAACGCGGCTGAAGTGATCTTCAGGAAGCTTCAGCGTCCCTTCAGGCCCGCTCCCGCAGGGTGGTGGACGTCCGCACGTCCCAACCGACGGGGAGAACGATGAAGCCCGACCTGCGCAAGTTCCTGACCGGCCGGCGCCTGCTGGTCACCGGCGTCGCCGCCGCGGCCGTGGCCGCCGGGACGGCCGGCACCGCCCTGGCCGCCGGCCACGGCGACGGTGACGGCGACCGTCCGGCGAAGGCCCCCGCCGTCACCGCCGACCAGGCGATGGCGGCGGCGCTCAAGGCGGCGCCCGGCGCCGTCGGCGAGGCCGACCTCGACGACGGCGCCTGGGAGATCGAGGTCCTGGCCGCCGACGGCACGTGGCACGAGGTCAAGGTCGGCACCGCGAACGCGAAGGTGACCGCCGACCGGGCCGACCGCGGCTCCGGTTCCGACGCCGCCGAGGCGCAGGGCCTGAAGAACACCAAGGTCACCGCTCAGCAGGCCGCCGCGGCCGCGCTGAAGACCGTCCCCGGCGCCGTCACCTCCGTGGAGCTGGAGAACGAGGGCGCGAAGCCCGCCTGGGAGGTCGAGATCACCGGGCAGGACGGCGCCCGGCACGAGCTGCTCGTCGACGGGGCCGGCGGCACCGTCACCCAGAACAAGGCCGAGCACGACGACCACGGCAAGAAGGAGGACGACGGAAAGAAGGACGACGGCAAGCACGCCGACGGGAAGCACGAGGACGGCAAGCACGACGATCACGGCGGCCAGGGCGACGACGACTGATCCCGCCCGCACTGCCCATCCGCAGGCCCGCAAAGGGGCGCCGCGCACCGCGCGGCGCCCTCGGCGTCTCAGAGCATGATCTTGCCGCCGGCGATGTCCAGGGTCAGGCCGGTGAGCCAGGACGACTGCGCCGAGGCGAGGAACAGGGCGGCGGACGCGACGTCGCCGGTCTCGCCCATGCGGCCGAGCGGGTGGGCGGCGGCGACGAGGTCCTGCACCTCCGGCGGCATGTGCCGCTCGGTGCGCTCGGTCCGGATGGCGGCGGGCGCGACGCAGTTGACGCGGACGCCCTGCTCGCCGACCTCGGCGGCGACGTGCCTGGTCAGCGCCTGGACGCCGGCCTTCGCCGCCTCGTAGGCGACCGGCGCGCCCCACGGGTTGCCCATCTCGCGGCCGCCGGCACTCGGCAGGTTCGACGGCATCCGCCCGGCCGAGGACGACATCGTGACGATCGAGCCGGCGCCGCGCTCCTGCATGCCGGGCAGGAAGCTCTTCAGGGTGAGGAACGTCGCGGTGAGGTTGCCGTCGACGACCGAGTGCCATTCCTCCTCCGTCATGGCGGCGGTCGGGCCGGGGCGGGCGATGCCGCCGCCGGCGAAGGCGCAGAGCACGTCGGCGGGCCCGAGGTCCGCCTCGACGCGGCGGCGCGCGTCCTCGACGGCGGCGAGGTCCGTCACGTCGGCGACGACGCCGATGCCGCCGGTCTCCTTGGCGACCCCGTCGAGGGCGCCCGGGTCGCGGCCGAGCACCGCGACCCGGGCGCCCTCCGCGGCGAACGCGCGGGCGGTCTGCGCGCCGATGCCGCGCGACCCGCCGGTGATGACGACGACCTTGCCGTTGAGCTCGGGGTACATCGGGGCCTCCCTGACTGAGTGTGCGCTCATTCCCAGCTTGAGTGAGTGCTCACTCATTGTCAAGCGAGCGCGCGTCCGGGCGACGTCGTCCTCGATCCGCAGGAACCTGGTCATGCCTCCATTCGACGCCCGCCCGCCCCCCGCCCGCAACGGCCCGCCGGCACTCCCCGGCACGCCCCGTCCGGAAGCCTGAAACCGGTCATCCGCGGCCGACTGCGGCCACTTTTCCCATCTGTGTCAAGGGACTCACAAGGTTCGCGGAACAACTGCCAGTATTTGACGAACCCTCTCGGTAAGGGATGCGTCACAACTGAAAGCCGGTGGCATCGCGGCCCGCGCTGCCGTCCGGGATGTCCGGCGGACCGGTGACCCGAACGCCACGGCGGAGGTGCGAATGGCGTGGGAGGACGAGCCGGGCGGGCACCCGCGCCCCCCGTCCGGGGACGCGCACGGCCCGCCGGGAGGGCTCCCGCCGCCGGGGGCGGCCGTGCCGCGCCCCCGTGTCGTGCCGCCGCGCGCCCGCGCCGACGTCCAGGCACCGGACGGCCCCGTCGAGGACGTCGACGAGCGCGCCGAACCGCTGCGCGCGGACGTGCTCCGGCGGCGCGCGCCCGGCCGGCTGCGCGCGCTGCTGCGGCCGAACCCCCCTCCCACCGCCGACCGGATCCCCCCTGTTCCTTCGAGCGGGCCCCTCTCCCCGACCGGGCCCGTCCCCCCGACCGAACGTCCAGTGAGGGCCGAGCACATGACCGAAGCGAGCACGCCGCTCCCGCCGCCCACCCCCCGCGGCGGCGGGGAGCGGTTCTCCCCGCTGCTGTGGGCGTCCGGCGTCAACCGGGCGATCCTCCGGCAGAGCCCCACCGACAAGTCGCGCTTCCAGGGCCTCGGCAGCGTCGTGATCTTCACGGCGGCGCTGGCCGGGGTGTCGATGGCCGCGGCGCTGCACATCGCGCTGAAGGCGCCGTGGCCGGTGATCGTCCTGCTGACGGCGGGCTGGTTCCTCGGCATCCTGTCGCTGGACCGCTGGCTGGTCGCCTCCATGACGCGGACCACCAGCAAGTGGGGCGTGGTGTTCCTCGCGCTGCCCCGGCTGGCGCTCGCGCTGCTGTTCGGCTTCGTGCTGTCGATGCCGATCGTCCTGCAGATCTTCGCGCCGGAGATCTCGCAGGAGGTCAACGTCCTGCACGCCGAGGCGGAGTCGAAGTACCAGGCGCAGACCGCCGACGACCAGGTCGGCAAGCGCATCGACTGGCTGGAGAAGCGCAAGCAGCAGCTGGAGGCGCAGGTCACCGCGGGCGGCCTGCCCGCCACGCCGGACGCCGACCCCACCCTCAAGCAGCTCCAGGACAAGCGCGACGAGCTGCAGAAGCAGCTCGAGCAGCGGCGCGAGAAGCTGACCTGCGAGCAGCTCGGCAAGTGCGGGACGGGCCGCGCCGGCCTCGGCCCCGAGGCCCGCAAGCGCATCCAGGACTACAACGACACCAAGCGCGACTTCGACACCGCCGACACCCAGCTCAAGAACTACATGGCGCAGCTGAAGACCAAGGGCGTCCAGGACGCGCAGAACGAGCTGAACGGGCAGGGCGGCGCCGAGGGCGTGAACGCGGAGCTGACGCGGCTGAAGAAGCAGCAGTCCGCGCTGCAGCAGCAGCACGCGGCCGACACCCGCAAGTCCGACGGGATGGCGCTGCGGCTGGAGGCCCTCAACCGGCTGTCGCAGAAGAACGGCACGATCGGCACCGCGCACCTGTTCGTCACGCTGATGTTCATCGCGATCGAGCTGCTGCCGGTGCTGGTGAAGATGATGCAGATCCTCGGGCCGCCGACCGTGTACGACGACCTCGTCGCGGCGCACGAGCGGGAGAACCGGGAGACCGGCGCGCACCTCGCCCGGCGCGACGCGGACGTGGCGCGGGTCCGCGCCGCCGACGACGTCAAGTACGCGGGCCTGGTGTACGACGCGCGCCGCGCGATGCTGGAGAGCCTCGCGCAGCGGACCGCGATGGCGGAGGGCGAGGTCGGCGAGGCGGCGCTGGAGGAGTGGAAGCGCCGCGAGATGGCGCGGATCCCCGCCGACCTCGACCGGTACGTGCGGACGGAGCCGGGCTACGGCGCGCCGATGGCGTCCGGGACGCCCGGCGGCCCCGCTTTCGGCGGTTCCGCGTTCGGCGCGCCGGTGGCGCCCGCGAACCCGGGCGGGATCGCGTTCGATCCGCCGGTGCCGCCCGGGAACGGCGGGTACCCGGCGGGCCGCCCGGCGCCGTCGGGGGGCGGCGGATTCGGCGGGCCGTCGAACGTCCGGCTGATGAACGGCCGGCCGGGCGACCCGCCGGGCGGCGGCGCGCCGGGCGCCGGGAGCGGCGGCTCCGCGCCGTACGGTGCGGCGATGCCGTTCGGCGCCGACCGGCCCGGGGGCGCCCCGGGCGCGGGCGGCGACCCGATGCCCTTCGGCGGGAACGCCAACGGCAACGCGGCCCCCTACGGCGGCGGGGCCGGGGTGCCGCCGCGGCCGTCGCGGTTCGGGCCGTCCGGTTACGAGGGCCATGTGGACGGCACGCGCCAGTCGCGCAGGGACCGGCTCTTCGGGCCGCTGACGAACTGGTGGCAGGACCGGCGCCGGTGATCAACGTGGCGGAGACGTGCGTCGGGACGCGGGCGCTCGGGCCGGGGCTGCGCTCGGTGGTCTGGGTGCAGGGCTGCCCGTTCCGCTGCCAGGGCTGCCTCGCGCCGGACTGGATCCCGTTCCGCGAGGCGCGCCGGGTCACGCCGGACGCGCTCGCGGACGAGCTGCTGGCCGACCCGGACGTCACCGGCCTGACGCTGTCCGGCGGCGAGCCGATGGCGCAGGCGGCCGCGCTGGCGGACCTGGTGCGGGCGGCCCGCGCGCGCCGCGACCTGTCGGTCATCTGCTTCACCGGGTTCCGGCGGGCCGAGCTCGCGGGCCGGGACGGCGCGGAGGCGCTGCTCGCCGAGGTGGACGTACTGATCGACGGCCGGTACGTGCGGTCCCGCAACGACGACCGTGGCCTGCGCGGCAGCGCCAACCAGCGCGTCCACCACCTGACGGACCGGCTCGCCGGTGCGGCGGCGGAGCTGGCGGGCGGCCCGCGCCGCGCGGAGGTGCGGGTCCGCGGCGGAGAGGCGCTGCTCGTCGGCGTGCCGCCCCGCGCGCTGTCCGAGGGGTTCGCCCGCGCGCGCGGCGCCTCCCCGGGCGGAGGCGAGATCTTCACCGGCACGGTACGCGAGGGCACGAGCGGCGAGGAGTCCCGATGAGCGGCGCGAAGGTGATCTCGGTGGACGCGGCGGCGTGGCGGGACGCGCAGGCGTCCGCCCGCGACCTGGCGAAGGTGCGGCGGGACATGCCGCGCCTGGTCCGGCAGGTGGAGCGGGCCGCGCGCGAGGACGTCGAGCGCGCCCGGCGGGAGGCGGCGGCCCGGCAGGACGGCACGGACCGCGCGCTCGCCGGGCTGAGCGAGCAGGCCAGGAAGCTGGAGGACGAGACCGGCCGGCGGCTGCGCGAGCACGGCGAGCGGCTCGCCGAAGGCCGCCGCGAGCTGGCCGAACAGGGCGAGCGGCTCGCCGCCGAGATCGCCCGGGAGCGGGCGGAGCGCCGCGCCGGGCTCGCCGCGGTGGACGCGCGGGTCGGCGCGCTACGCGGCGAGAGCGACGCGGCGGCGGCAGCGGCGCGGCGGCTGTTCGACGACGCGCGGACGATGCACGACGCGATCCGCGACACGCTGCCGCACGACCGGTTCGCGCCGGGCCGGCTGGAGCGGCTGGCGTCCCGGCTGGACGTGGCGCGAGGGAACCTGGAGGCGCACGCGGCCGGGTACTCGCTGAGCCAGGTCCAGGACCTCTACCTCGACCTGAGCGAGCTGCGCGCGGACGTGGAGCGGCTCGCGCTGGAGTGGGAGGCGCTCCGCGCGGAGGCGCTCGCCGCGCTGCGCACGGTCGCGGCGACGATCGAGGACAACGCGGAGCGCCCGATCGCGGAGGCCGACCCGGGCACCGTGCTGGACGTCGACCACTGGACGGACGGCGGGCTCGCCGCGCTGCGCGACGCGGTCGCCCGGCAGGTGGACCTGGTCGCCGACCCGGACTGCCCGCTGGACGCCGCCGAGCTGCGCGCGCTGATCACCGAGACGGCGCCGGAGCACGAGGGCCGGCTGGACGCGCTGGTCGAGCGGGCCGCGGAGCGGATCGTCGCGTCGCAGCTGCGGGTGAACGTCGCCGAGCAGGTGGTGGCGGTGCTGGAGGGGCAGGGGTTCGCCTGGTCGGGCAACACCTACGCGGCCGGGGACGAGCGGCGCGCGTTCTTCAGCCGGCTGCGGCACCGCGCGGACGGCGGCGAGGTCGTGGTGGAGGTGGCGCCGGACGGCGACGGGTCCGGGTTCACGCTGCGGATCCTGTCGTACGAGGACGACCCGGACGACGCGGCGCGGCGGGAGCGGTCGGCGGCGGTGAGCCGGGCGCTGCGCGCGGAGGGCCTGGACGCCGGCGACCCGGCGGAGGAGGGCGGCGAGCCCGATCCGGCGCTGCGCGACTTCGACCGGCTGGCCCGCCCGGCGGCCCAATCCCGCCCGGCGGCCCAATCCCGCCCAGCGGGTCATTCCCGTCCGGTGGCGGGGCAGGACGAGGTGCGCGGCCGAGGGGCCGATGAGCGCTGAACCGGCCGGTGCGGTGCCCGAGCGGCTGCTCGCGCTGCGGGACGCGGCGCGCGAGGGCGAGTCCGTGCTGCCGCTGTACGGGCCGGGCGTCAAGGACGCGTTCGTGGACGGCCTGTACCGGCAGCACGATCTCGGCAGCGCGGTGTGGGAGGCGCTGCACGACGCCGGTTACGAGCGCGTCGTGTTCTTCTCGCTGGACGCGACGCTGACCGTCCGGGACGCGGCGTCGCGGCGCCTGCCCGCCGACCCGGAGGCGGCGCAGCGGCCGGAGGGCGACGCGTCGGTGATGCGCCCGGGGTTCAGCGGCCCGCTCGGCCGCCGGCGGCTGCGGCCCGCGCCCGCCGCGCCGGCGCGGGCGGAGAGCCGCGCGATGTCCGGGGCGTTCGCGGTGCGGATGCTGCGCAGCCTGATGCTCGACGAGTCGACACCGACGGCCGTCGTCGTCGAGCAACTGGAGGTGCTGGAGCGCTGGCAGGAGGCGCGGGCGCCGTTCGCGGCGGCGCTGGAGCGGTGGCTGGAGTTCCGGCCGGGCAGCCGGAACATCTGCGTGCTGGTGTTCGGCGGGGCGTCGCTCGCGGAGGTCCGCGCGTTCGCGGAGGGCAGCCGCGACCTGCCGGGACTGGTGCGGGTGGTGCAGGCGGAGGAGCGGCGCCCGGCGCGCCCCGGGCTGCTGCGCCCGCCCGGCGAGGCGGAGCTGACCCGGCTGGTGCACCGGCTGCGGATCGCGCGGAACCTGCGGATCGCGGACTGGACGCGGCTGGAGGGAACGGTCCGGGCGATGGCGGCGCAGGACGTCCCGCTGGAGACGTGGGAGCGGCGGCTCGGCCGGCGGATGGCGGCCGAGGGCACGCCGCTCGGGCAGGAGCCGCTGCACCGGTACGGCTGGATCGCCGCGCCGGTCGCGGACGGCGACGTGATGCGGCGGCTGGACGAGCTGGTCGGGCTGGAGCCGGTGAAGCGGCACCTGGAGGGCCTGCGGTACCGGCCGCCGGCGGGCGCGGAACCGGTGTCGCACCACCTCGTCTTCACCGGCAACCCGGGCACGGGCAAGACGACGGTCGCGCGGATCGTCGGCGACCTGTACCGGGAGCTCGGCATCCTGCGGCACGGCCGGGTCCGGTCGGTGCGGGCGAGCGACCTGGTGGCGGGGTTCGTCGGGCAGACGGCGACGCGGACCCGCGAGGTGATCGACGGGGCGCTCGGCGGGGTGCTGTTCGTCGACGAGGCGTACGAGCTGAGCGACCAGGCGGACGGGTTCGGCCGGGAGGCGATCACCGAGCTGCTCGCCCGGATGGAGGACGACCGCGCCGAGCTGGTGGTGATCGTCGCGGGCTACCCCGACGAGATGCAGGAGTTCCTCGACAGCAACCCGGGGCTGCGCAGCCGGTTCCCGCACGAGAACGTCATCGCGTTCCCCGACTACGGGCCGGCGGAGCTGGCGGAGATCGCGGCGCGGCGGCTCCGGCCGATGGGGATGGCGTGGGGCGAGGGGTTCGAGACGGCGCTCGGCGAGGCCGTCGCGGAGCTGCACCGCACCCGCGACCGGGGGTTCGGCAACGCCCGCGCCGTCCGGGACGTCACGCAGGAGACGGCGGCGCGGTGGGCGCGGCGCGTGAAGGACGACCGGGACCTGCCGCTGGAGCCGCGCGACCTGCCGGAGCGGCTGCGGCTCGACGCGCGGCCCGCGCCGCGCGACACCGCGGAGCTGCTCGGCGAGCTGAACGCGATGGTCGGGCTCGCGCCGGTGAAGCGGAGCGCGGACGTGCTGGTGAAGCGGCTGCGGCTGCGGCGGCTGCGCGGCCGAGGCGAGGTCGTCGCGCCGAACCTGCTGTTCATCGGCCCGCCCGGCACCGGGAAGACGACGGTGGCGCGGCACTTCGGCCGGATCTTCAAGGAGATGGGGCTGCTGGAGCGCGGGCACGTCGTCGAGACGGGGCGGTCGCGGCTGGTCGCGTCCTATGTCGGGCAGACCGCGCCGCTGACCCGGCGGGCCGTGGAGCGCGCGCTCGGCGGGGTGCTGTTCATCGACGAGGCGTACGCGCTCACCGCCGGGGGCGACAACGACTTCGGGCAGGAGGCGATCGACACGCTCGTCGAGGAGATGGAGCGGCACCGCGGCCGCCTCGCGGTGATCGCGGCGGGCTACCCCGAGCCGATGCGCCGGTTCCTGGCGGCCAACGACGGCCTCGGCTCCCGGTTCGGCGAGACGATCGAGTTCCCCGCCTACGCGGTGGACGACCTGCTGGAGATCCTGCGGTCGATGGCGGAGCGGCAGGCCTACGAGCTGGACCCGGCGACGCTCCCGGCGGCGCGGGCGTGGCTCGCGGACGCGGCGCGGCGGCCCGGGTTCGGCAACGGCCGGACCGTCCGCCGGCTGCTGGAGCGGATGGAGGCGCGGCTCGCCGAGCGGGTGGTGGACCGCCCGGACGCCGACGCGCGGATGCTGAACCTGCTGCTGCCGGAGGATGTGCCCGATGAACTCGGCTGACGGCCGCTGCCCGCTCTGCACGGTGCCGATCGACACCATGGGCGGCTGGGCCGCGGTGGACGCGGCGGCGGCGCGGCGGGACGTGCCGTGCGCGGTGTGCGGGTGGACGCTCGCCGGGCCGTGGCGTCCCGGGCGCGCCGACCGGGCGGCGGCGGAGGCGGCGCTGTCGGCGGCGCGGCTGGAGTTCGACCTGCGGGCCGCGGCGCGCGCCGGCGACGACTGGCTCCCTTACGCCGCCCACCTGCGGGGCAGGCCGACGGAGGCGCAGTGGCAGGAGGCGCGGCGGGAGGTCGCCGCGCTGCGGGAGGCGGCGCGGCCGCCGCTGGCGGCGGTGCTGGACGCGCTCGGCCCGCAGCGCCCGCTCGTCGTCGTCGCCGTGGAGGACGCCGGGGTGCGGCTGTTCGTGACGGGCGGCGTCCCGGCGGCGGGCCCGCTCGGGTTCCGGGAGCTGGCGGCGGTGCCGTGGCCGGCGCTGCTGCCGGGGCTGCCGTCGGACGCGGCGCACCGCCGGTTCCAGCTCGCGGGCGGGCCGTCCGGCATCGACCCGGCGTGGGCGGACGCGACGATCGGCGGCGCGGTCGGCGACCTCGTGCGGCGGTACTGCACGTCCGTCGACACGGCGGTGCTGTCCGGGCTGCCCGGCATGCCGTTCCCGGACGCGGTCGTGCGGGCGTTCACCGACCTGCTGCCGGACGTCCGCATCGCGGCGGGCGAGCCGGATGCGGCGGCGCTGCTGGAGCGGGTCGTCGCGGACCGGCCGATCGCCAGCCCGTACGGGCTGGCGGCGCTGCGGTCCCGGCCCGGCGACGGCGCCGCCGAGGTCGTGCGGCTGCCGCTGTTCCCGGCCGGAGCGCGCGCGGGCGACGAGGCGGAGGTGCGGGTGCGCCGCGCGCCGGGCGGCTCCGACCAAGAGACGGCGCTCGCCGTCGTCACGTGGGACGACCCGCCGGAGCCGGTCCGGATCGTGTCGGCGCGGATGCCGCGGGGCGCGGCCGGGCTGGTCCGGGTGGCGCTCGACGGGCCGGGCCGGCTCCGGTTCCTGGAACCGGACGGCGTGGACGACACCGCCGCCACCTGGCCCGAGCTGCTGCGCCGCGTCCCGCGCCGGCTGCCCGCCGCCGCGTTCGCGACCGAGCTGGTCTGCGTGGTGGAGCTCGGCGGCCGTCCGGAGACCGCCCGCCGCCGCCGCGACCTCGTCGCGGACCTGCTCGAACTGCTCGGCGACGAGCTGGGCGGCACCGCCCGCGTCGCCGTCGTCGGCCACCTGGACCATCCGATCGACCCGAAGCACAAGAACCGGGACGTGGTGTCCGGCGGGCCGCTGCAGCGGCCCGACGACGCCGCCCGCACGCTCGCGGACCTGCCGTTCCCGCCGTCCGGTCCGTTCGGCGCGCGCGCGGCGCCGCTGGAGGACTCCCTCGACCGGGCCGCCGCGCTGTTGAACGGCCCGCGCGACGGCCGCGCCCGGATCCTGCTCACCGTCGCGGGCCGCCCCCCGCATCCCGGCAGCGGCCACGGTGACGTGCTTCGGCCCGTCGAACCGTGCCCGCGCCGGCTGAACTGGCGGCAGTCCGTCGCGCACCTGGAGGCGGCCGGGGTGCGGCTCATCGCGGTGACCGACGCGCCCGCCCCGAAGGAGGTCCCCGGGCAGGCCGTCGCGGCGCAGGACGCGCGCCGGCGCGACCCCCCGGAGTGGGCGGTGCTCGGCGCCGCCCACCGCACCGACCTCGACTCCGCCGACGCCGCCGGGCTCGCCAAGGTCCTCGGCGTCCTGCCGGACGGCGAGTCGCCGCCGCTGCCGTTCCCCCTCGTCCCGTGAGCCCGCGTCCCGTGAGCCCGCGTTCCAGGAGATCCCGGCCTCTGAGCCCCGCCTCGAAAGGCACGACCCGTGAAAGGCCCGACCCCGTGAAAGGCCCGGCATGACCGAACCGACCCCGCCCGAGCAGGAAGCCCGGCCCGACGAGCCCGCCGGCGGCGGGCCGGCCGCCGGGCCGCCGCCGCCCGCGCCGCCGCAGCCCCGCCGCATCGGGCTGTGGGGCGCGCCGACCTGCGGGAAGACCACGTTCCTCGCGGCGCTGCGGATCGCCGCCGAGGAGGGCGGGCACGACGTCCGGCTCGTCGGCTGCAACCGCGCGTCCACCGAGTTCCTCGCCGACACCACCCGGCAGCTGAAGATCGAGCGCCGGTTCGTCCCGGCGACCCGGGAGCTGCCGCCGAACCTCGCCTGGCAGCTGCACGGCACGCAGATCAAGAAGGTGCGCCCGGAGACCGGGCGGCTCCGCTTCAAGCGGCGCCGGCCCGTCCCGTACACGGTGACGCTGGACATGATGGACGCCCCCGGCGGCATGTTCAGCAGCCGCCCGGAGGACCGCGCCGCCCGCGAGCCGTCGTCCGGGCTGCGGTTCAGCAGCTCCGCCGGCGACGGCGACGGCGGGTCCGGCGACGCCGGCGGAGGCGACGCGGAGGAGCGGCTCGTCCGGCACCTGGCCGGCTGCGACGGGCTGCTGTTCCTGTTCGACCCGACCCGCGAGCGCGAGATGAACGACGCCTACGCGTTCTTCCAGCGGACCGTCCTGCAGATCTCGGAGCTGGCCGGGACCAGCGGCGTCGACCACAAGCTCCCGCACCACCTGGCCGTCTGCATCACCAAGTTCGACCATCCGGAGGTGTACGAGCGGGCCGTGCGGCTCGGCTACGTGACGCCGCCCGCGAGCATCTTCGGGATGCCGCGGGTCGACGAGACGCGCGCGCTGGAGTTCTTCCAGGACCTGTACCGGGGGACGCACGCGCACGACCCGGTGAACTCGCTGCTCCGCGGCATCCGCTCGCACTTCGGCGAGTCCCGCACCCGCTACTTCGTGACGTCCGCGATCGGCTTCTACCGCGACCCGGTGGAGAACCGCTTCCAGCCGGAGGACTACCTGAACATCGCCGAGCAGTCCGACGGCGGCGACGGGCTCGCCGGCGAGGACCGGTTCCGGATCCGCGGCGACGTGGCGCCGATCAACGTGCTGGAGCCGGTCATGTGGCTGGCCGGGAACGTGGGCGAGCCGTGATGGACCAGGCTTCCGCGCGGGGGGCGGTGGTGTTGCGGGCCGGGTGGGCGGTCCGGGGTAAGCCGCCGGGTAGTTATGACGAGTATCGGGTGACCGGGTGTGGTGGTCCGGACTTTTCGGCGGCTGACTATGCGCATATTCTGCGGCATTTCGCGTTGGGGACGCCGTCGCCGGGGCGGTCGGGGCCTGCTGCGTTGCCGTGGATCACGATCAGTGAGGTGCGCGGCGGTGATGACGGCACCCGGATCGGTGTGGCGTTGGAGGACTGGACGGGCGAGGCCGACGGTGCGGGCCGCCCGATCGCCGAGACGCGGTATTTGTGTGTGCCGTATGAGGCGCTGCGTGCGGTGCCGGTGTCGTATGCGGGGTTGTATGAGGCGTTGTCGGGGGTGACGCCGCCGTTCCCGCCGGACGGGGTGGAGTTGCGGGTGGCGCCGCTGGATCCGGCAACCTTGGCGCAGGCGCTGGGGCGGTTCGGGGTGCAGCGGGTCGCCGCGGCGGCGTCGCTGCTGATCGACGGTCCCGTCACCGTGACCGGTGCACCGGAGTTGACCGCTGTGGAGCGGTTGGGGTTCCTGGACGCGGTCGCGGCGCTGCTGCCCTACGGGTGGCGGACCCGGTTCTCCGCGGCGACCTGGGACCAGAGCGGCAACCGCAACGTCTCGCTTGCGTTCGCCCGGCAGGTTCGTGACCGCACCGCCGAACTGGACTGGCGAACGCCCCGGCTCCCTGAACGCGACACACCGGGCCGCGCCTACGCCGAAATGCTCGCCGACCTGTTCGGGGACCGGGGACGCTCGCATGCCGAGGTCGTCGCGCATCTGGCGCAGGCCACCGACCCGCTCGTCGACACCGACCCCAGCACGGTGGTGCGGGTCCTGGGCGGCCTCGACTGGCCCGCGACCGTGCTGCAGGCCGTGGAACGCGGAACCTATGACCCCGCCGACATCCGCGACCTGCTCGCCACCGGACGGCACCGCGAACTCGGCGACGCCGCCGCCCGGAAGGTCCTGTACGCGCTGATCCGGGAACGCGCCCCCGAGGACGTCCCGCTGCTGCGCGAGCGCTGGGCGGAGGTCGCGGGCACGACCGTGACGCCGTTCCGGGAGCTGTGCGCGGCCGTCCGCGGGCTGGTCTGGACCGGCGATGACGTCCCGGCCGGCGCGCGCGCAGCACTGGCACTGCCGTACTTCCAGCTCGCCCACGACCTCGGACGCGCCGACGAACTGCTCGCCGCGCTGGTCACCGCGCCCAAGCGCGACCTGGACGAGGTCGGAGCCGAGGCCGCCGCGCTGGTCGTCCGCGAGGCGATCGGCCCCGCGGCGGTCACCGCCACGGGCCCGCGATGGTCGCTGACGCTCGGCGAGCTGGCCCGGTCCCCGCGGGTGGTGTGCGCGCTGATGACCACGGTCGGGCGCGGCGAACCGGCCCCGCTCCAAGCCTGGTACGAGAGCCTCACCCACCATCTGCCCGCGTCGCTGCTCGGCCTGTTCCGCAACCTGCTGTTCTCCCCGCTGACCCCGCTCAGCGGCGACCAGCTCGCCGGACTCGCCGGGCACGACACCGCCTGCGTCGGCGACGTCCTCGCCCTCGCCGCCGAGGCGCGCCGCCTCCCCCTCGTCCTGGACGGCCTCGCGGACTGGCTCGCGTCGCTCGACCGGATCCCGGCAGGCGACGCGCTGCTCCTGAAGGGCCGGCTGGCGCGGGCCACCACGTCCGACGCCGCGTCCCTCGGCATGCTGGACGGGCTGCTGCTGTGGCTCGCCGCGCCCCCGCACCACGTGACCGGCACCGCCACCGCCGACCACCCCGCCTACTGGGACGGATTCCAGTCGGTGTGGACGCGGCCCATGCCGCAGGGCCGCGCGGACCGGCGCCGCGAGACGCTGACCGCCTGGCTGCGCGCGGGCGGCTGGGCCGCCGCCGGCGGCACCGGCCCCGTCCTGATGCTCGCCCGCCGGCTGATGGCCGCGCCGCCCGCCGAGGCGCTGCCCGTCGCGAAGGCGATGCTCGCCGCCCGCGCGAGCGTCCCGTCGCTCGGCGTCGCCGCGGACTACCAGGTCTGCCGGCACGAGGCCGAGCAGCTCTTCCCGGAACTCGCGAAGGACTCCTTCATGACCGTGCTGACGAACCTTCCGCAGAACGCGCCGGCCGGGCACATCGCCGCGCTGTGCGCCCAGGAGATGGCGCGGGGCGTGCCCGCCGCCCAGATCGCCGAGACGCTCCTCACCGGGCTGCCGAACATCACCGCCGGCACCGTCGTGGACGTCATCGGCGAGGTCCGGCTCGCCCTCACCGAGATGGAGGAGCCGGACGCCGCGAACCGCGCCCTCGACCTCGCCCGCGCCATCACCCGGTACCCGGGCGTCGGGCCGTCGCTGCGCACCCAGGCCGCGGCGGTCGCGGTGGCCGAGATCGGCTTCTGGCACCGGATCATCGAGATCACCGCCGCCGCCGACCAGGACGGCGAGCTGCTGATCGACGAGAGCACCCGCGAGCAGCTGAAGCACCACGCGGACCGGGCGCAGTCGCTGCTCAAGGCGTCCAAGCCCGCCCGGTTGTGGCGGGGCGGCGGCGGCCGGTCGTGACGGCCGTCGACGTCGGGACGGCCACCACCCGGATCCGGACCGCCGCCGGCCTCACCGTGGTCGCGACGCCGCCGCCCGAGGCGATCGCCGGGACGCTCACCCGCGCCGCCGGGACGGGCCGCCCGGTCACCTGCGTGGTCCCCGACCACTGGCGCGACCACGGCGCCGGCCTCGCCCGGCAGGAGCTGCTGCACGCGACCGTCCTGCCGGTGGGGCCCGCGACGCTGATCGGCCGGTTCGCCGCCGTCGCCGCGCACGCCGCCGCGCGCACCGGCCCCGGCCGCTACCTCGTCTGCGACGCTGGCGCGTCCGGCACCGGGTTCGGGCTGTGCGAAGTGTCCGGCGAGTCCGTCCGGCTCGTGGACGCCGCCTTCGACGCGGCCGCGGGCGGCGACGCGTTCGCCGAGGCCGTCGCGCCCGGACGCGGCCGCGAGTTCGCGGCGTCCGCCGCGCGGAACGCCGAACGGCTCGCCGCCGTCCTCGTGACCGCCCGGGAGAAGGCGCTGTTCCGCAACGCGCTCGCGGTCCGCGCCGGCGACCTGGAGATCACCGCCGGCGCGCTGCTGGAGGCGTTCGAGCCGGTCGGCGCGCGGCTCACCGCCCTCGCCGGCCGCTGGTCCGCCGCGTCCGCGCGGCCCGTGCTGACCGGCGGGTTCGCCGCGTTCCCGCCGGTCGCCGCCGCGCTCGCGGGCGCCGCACCGCTCGGCCCGCACGCCGCCGTGGAGGGCGCCGCACTGTTCGCCGACGGGGTGTTCCGGGAGGCGCCGCTGCCCGACGTCCGGCTGCCGATCCACCGGATCCGGGACGGCCTGCCGTCCGGGGCCGAGATCACCGTCCCCGGACGGCCTGGCCGGTTCGCCGCCCTCAACGGCCGCGACCTGCTGCTGTGCCACCGCCGCGAACCGGCGCTCGGCGCCCCGTCGCTGCTGCTCGACGACGCCGGGACGCTGCCGGTCGAGGTCGACGGCCGGCCCGCGCCGTGCCGCGCCCCCGGGCTGGCGCCCGGCGCGTACCGGCTCGGGCTGCGCGCCGCGACCCGCGGCCCCGTCGTCGCCCTGTTCCCCGTCGCGCCGGACGCCGACCCGGTGCCCGTCCCCCTGGAGAGGCCCGCCCGATGACCGACGCGCCCGCCGACGCGTCCGCCGACGCGCTCGCCGCACTGAAGGCCGCGCTGGCCGCCGCGCTGGCGGAGGCCCGCGCCGTCCCGCCGGGCGACGACCTCGCCGCGTTCCGGTTCGTGTCCGGGCTGGACGAGGCGCTGCACGACCTGCCCGAGCTGCTGGAGACGCTGCCCGCCCTCGCCCGCGGCGGCGACCTCGGGCGCGACCTCGTCGCGCACTTCGAGGAGACCACCGCCGAGCTCGCCCGGATGCGCGCGGACGTCGCCGCCGACCGCCGCCGCCTCGCCGAGCTGCGGCCCGCCGTGGAGGCGATGCGGGCGACCGCCGACGAGCACGCCGCCGTCCGCGCCGAACTCGCCGAACTCCACCGCCTCGACGGCCTGCGCGCCGACCTCGACGCGCTCCGCGCCCAGCGCGCCGCGTTCGACGCCCGCCTGCCGGAGCTGAACGCGGCGCGCGACGCCGAGGACGCGCTCGACGCGTCCGCCACCGCCCTGCTCCGGCTCACCCGCGCGCAGCTCGACCGGCTGGACGAGCGGGTCCGGGACGCCGTCGAGCAGGCGGCCGCCGCGGACGCCGACCTCGCCGCCGCGCGGCGCCGCCTCGACGAGGAGCGCGCCGCCGTGGAGTCCAGGACCGCCGAGCTGGCCGCCGCCGCCGACGGCTTCACCGCCCTGCGGGCCGACGCCGAACGGCTGATGCCCGCGCTCTCCCGCTACCGCGACGCCGACCGCGCCCTGCTGGACGGCCTCGCCCGCGGCTCCCTCGTCAAGTCGTCCGGCCTGCAACGCGCCCGCGATGCGCTTGACCTGGTCGAACGCACCCTGGAGGAGCTGGACGCGGCGCTCGCCGCCGCCCTCGAGATCCACGACCACGCGCACGCCGAGGCCCGCCGCGTCCTGCCCCTCACCTGACCGGAATCCGGTTGACCGTCCGGCGCGGTGTCGGGTCTGCTGGCGCGATGGCGAAGATGCACGACGGCGAGGTGGACACCGACGCCGACCTCGTCCGGCGGCTCGTGCGCGGACGGTTCCCGGAGTGGTCCGGGCTGCCCGTCGAGCGGGTCGCGTCCGGCGGGACCGTCAACGCCGTCTACCGGCTCGGCTCCGCGCTGTCCGTCCGGCTGCCGCTGACGGCGGGCGGGGTGCGGGCCTTGGAGCACGAGACGCGGTGGCTGCCGGAGCTCGCGCCGCGCCTGCCCGTCGCGATCCCTGCCGTCGCCGGGACGGGCACCCCCGCCGAAGGCTTCCCATGGCCGTGGGCAGTGCACCGATGGCTCAACGGCCGCCCCCCGACCGAAGGCAAGCCCGAAGCCCAGGCCAGGCCCGAAACCCAGACCGAGGCCGAGGCCGAGGCCCCGACCGAGGCCAGGGCCGAAACCCAGGCCGAGGCCGGAGCCGAGGCCGGAGCCGGGGCCGAGGCCGGGACCGGAGCCGGGGCCGGAGCCGGGGCCGAAACCCAGGCCAGGGCCGAGGCCGAGGCCGAGGCCGGGGCCGGAGCCGAGGCCGGGACCGGAGCCGAGGCCGGGACCGGAGCCGAGGCCGGGGCCGAAAGTGGGGCCGAAGACGAGGCTGGGCTGGGGCTCGCTCGCGACCTCGCCGGCTTCGTGGTCGCCTTCCGCGAGATCGACATCCCTGGCGGCCCGCCCGCGTACCGCGGCGGCCCGCTGGCCTCCGTCGACGCGGCGATGCGCGCGGCCGTCGCCGAGCTGCGCCGCACCGACGAGCCCTTCGACGCCGCCGCGATCCTGGCGTCCTGGGACGAATCGCTCCGCGCGCCCGACTGGGCTGGCCCGCCCTGCTGGCTTCACTCCGACCTCATGCCGAGCAACCTGCTCGTGGACGGCGCCGGACGGCTCTCCGGCGTTCTCGACTTCGCCACCTGCGGCATCGGCGACCCCGCCTGCGACCTGATCCCCGCCTGGAACCTCCTGCCGCCCGGCGCGCGGCCCGCCTTCCGCGACGCCGTGGACGCCGACGACGCGACCTGGCTGCGCGGACGCGGCTGGGCGCTGTCCATGGCCGTCATCCAACTGCCGTACTACCGCTCCACGAACCCGATCATCTCCGCCAACGCCCGGTACACGATCCGGTCCGTCCTCGGCGCCTGACCAGGCGACGCAGGCCACCGCTCAAGGAGGCGGGCCACCGCTCACTGCACGCGGGCCACCGCTCACGGCAGGCAGGCCACCGCGCAGAGCCGGGCACCGCTCACGGCACGCGGGCAACCGCGCAGAACATCGATACGTCCTCGACCGCCGGACGGTCCTCCGGCGGCTCCTCCGGACGCCACTCCACCACGGACCCGACGCCGGGCGGCAGCAACTCCAGGCCATCGAAGAAGCGCGCGAACTCGTCGCGGCTGCGCAGCCGGAACGGCACCCCGCTCCGCTCGTTCGCCTCCACGTTCACCGCGTACTCCTCCGGCGTCAGGTAGTCGCCGGTGGCGTGCGTCATCACCAGGTGGCTGCCGGAGGGCAGCGCGCCGAGCAGCGTCCGGACGATCCCGTACGGGTCGTGGTCGTCGGTGATGAAATGCATCGTCGCCACCAGCATCAGCGCGACCGGCCGGGACAGGTCCAGGGTTCGCCGCAGGTCAGCGTCGGCGAGGATCTTCTCCGGGTCGCGCAGGTCGGCGTCGATGTAGGCCGTCCGCCCCTGCGGCTCGCTCGTCAGCAGCGCGCGGGCGTGCACCAGGACGATCGGGTCGTTGTCCACGTAAACGATCCGCGCCGACGGGTCGATGCCCTGCGCGATCTCGTGCACATTGCCGGCGGACGGCAGCCCGGTGCCGATGTCGAGGAACTGGCCGATTCCGGCCTCGCCCGCCAGGTGCCCGACCACCCGGCGCATGAAGGCGCGATTCTCCCGGGCCGCGAGGCCGACCGTGGGAAACGCCGACGCCACCATCTCCGCCGATTCCCGGTCGACCGCGAAATTGTCCTTGCCGCCGAGCCAGTAGTTGTACCTGCGCGAAGGGTGCGCCTTCGTCGGGTCGATCCCCGGCGGAACCAGCTCAGCGTCCACGCGGCCTCGCTTCGTCGCCCGCCGCGAAACCGCGACGGAAGTGAAATGGCAGGACACCATTATGCGTGGCAGGATCGGTCCACGCGCATGACCTACCCGGGAAGGCACATGGTGGATCTTTTCTACAGCCCGTTCGACTTCGCGATTCAGGAAAACCCCTACCCGGTGTACGCGGAACTGCGCGAAAAGTCACCGGTCTATCGCAGCGAAACGGACGGCTTCTGGGCGCTGTCCCGGCACGACGACGTTCTGTCCGCGCTCCGCGACTCAGCGCGTTTCTCCAGTCGGAACGGTCTGCGCATCGAACCGGCGTTCTGGGGTCCGGAGGCGGAGAAGTTCTTTTCGTTCGTCGCCATGGACCCGCCCAAGCACACCCGGATGCGCGGCCTGGTGTCGCGCGCCTTCACCGCGCGCCGCGTCCAGGAGCTGGAGCCCCGCATCCGCGAGATCGCCCGCGAGTGCGTCCTGCCGCACCTCGACGGCGACACCTTCGACCTGATGACCGACTTCGCCGGCCGCTTCCCCACCGACGTCATCTCCGAGCTGGTCGGCGTCCCGGAGGCCGACTGCGGCATGGTCCGCGACCTCGGCATGGCGATCATGTACCGCGGCGAGGAGGGCGACGACCTGCCGCCCGAGGCGCTGCAGGCCATCGGCGCCCTCGTCGGCTACTACACCGAGCTGACGATCGAGCGGTCCAAGGAGCGCCGCGGCGACCTGCTGTCGGGGCTGCTGGACGCCGCCGACGGCGACGACCGCCTCACCCCCGAGGAGATCGTCGGCGTGCTGATCCTGCTCGTCGGCGCGGGCATCGAGACCACGATGCTGACGCTCGGCAACGCGTGGCACGCCGCCTGGCTGCATCCCGAGGAGCGCGCGCGGGCTCTCGGCGGCCGCATCGACGACTGGATCGAGGAGACACTCCGCTGGGAGCCGACGTCGCAGGTGCTCGCCCGCACCGCCACCGAGGACGTCACGCTGCACGGCGTCACGATCCCCGCCGACGCGAAGGTGCTCCTGCTCACCGGCGCCGCGAACCGCGACCCGTCGGTCTTCGCGGACCCGGACCGCTTCGACCTCGACCGCGACACGGGCGCGTCGCTCGCCTTCGGCAACGGGCGGCACCACTGCCTCGGCGCGAACCTCGGGCGTCTGGAGGCGCGCATCGCCTTGCAGGAGGTCACCGCCGTCGTCGCCGACTACGAGATCGACGAGTCGGGCGCCGAGCGGGTGCACTCCTCCAACGACCGCGGCTTCGTGTCCCTCCCCACCCGCATCACCGCCCGCCGCTAAGGGGCCCTTCCGGGGCGCCCCCCACCCCGGGGCGCCCCGGAAGCCCACCCACCTCCGCGACCGTCCCGGATACCGTCCGCCCGGCGCCTTGGGGCAGCGCTGTCCTTCGTGAGGTGCGGATCTTCCGCCGCTAGCGCGCACTGCCTCGCCGCCGAGTAACGCGCTGATGCCAGAGCAGGGCGCCGATGCGCACGCAGCAATAGCAGGCGTCATCGTTTGTCTCGGGGGGTGACCTAATGCTCGGTGAAGGGGAACTTCGCCAAGCACGAGAGGACGCCGACCTGCCCTGCAAGATCATGCTGAGGAACTCGATACGCCTGGACGGCAAGTCATTCTCGTCATCCGAAAGAGCCGTTCAACGCCGGATCAGTGACGGCGTTCGGGAGATCGGCGAGAGGGGTGTTCGGGTGGTGGGGTGGCGCTTGCGTACGGGGCCGCCCCTCCAAAGTCAAGGGCGCCTTCGGCGTCGCTTCGCGATGGACTTCGTCCACCCTTGACTTTCGAGCCTCTGCGGCCCCTAGGCAGGTGATGGGGGCAGGCTCCGCCTGCCCCGCCCCCGGGTCGCCCCACCCCACCACCCCCCTCCGTCAGGAACCAAAGAACGAACTCCTCCTTCCCCGAGGTTCGAAGATCGACAATGGCCACGCGCTTCAGCCGCCTTTCCCGCCGAAAAGATACCGAGAAGAATGTGGCACGAACGGCCTTGAACGGCATCGAATGTCAGTCACGCAGGGTACTATTTACGTATGCAGTCAGTGACGGTCGAGCTTGGGGCCGCGTCCACCATGGAACTGGTGAACGCGCTCTCAACCATCGCCACTGAACTCGCATCGCGAGAAGCTCCCGAATCTCCTGCGGCCTGCCTGGAACTCACCGAAACACTTGTGGCCGCGTCCGATTTGCAGGAAAGCGTCCTCGCCGGATTCATCGGCCGAGTCGACGCCGCCGGACAGCAGGCCCGGTGGGGATATCCCTCCACCCAGGCGTGGCTGCGATCGCGGCTGGGCATGCGCGACAGCCGCGCCAAGGAACGGCTGACTCTTGCCCGGCAGCGTCACCGCCTCCCGCAGGTGACCGAGCGCCTCGCCACCGGCGACTTGTCCTACGGCTACGCCGCCACCGTCGCCGACTCGGTCTCACGCCTGAACGACATCGACTGCGCCGAGGCCGAGACAATCCTCCTCGGGTTCGTCGAGCAGGGCTTCTCGGCCGGGAAGGTAGCCGCGTTCGGGCGCCGGATCCGCGACCTCATCGCCGAACGCGACGACACCGAAGACGCCCCCGACGAGGATTCTCGGCGCGGCTACGACAAGTCCTGGCTCACGACCACGCGTTCGCTGGACGGCGGCCGGTACGTCAAGGGCTGGCTGAACCCCGAAGACGCCGCCATCTGGGACGGCACGCTCGCCCCGCTGGCCAAGCCGGCCGGACCAGACGACCGCCGAGACCTCGCCGAACGCACCGCAGCCGCCCTGTCCAGCGTCCTGTCGGGCGGGCACAAGGCGTCCAAGGTCACCGTGATCTGCGACCTGGAGACGCTGACCGGAGGCAACGCACCCGCCCGCCTCACCGACGGCACCCCCATCCCCGCCGCACAAGCCCGCCGCATCGCACTGGCCGCCGGAGTCTCACCCCTCCTCCTCGGACGCGGAAACACCCCGCTCTACCTGGGCTACCGGGAACGCTTCGCCTCCCCAGCACAACGCCAAGTCCTGGAGACGCTCTACTCCTCCTGCGCGGTACGAGGCTGCGAAGTGCCCGGGACACTGTGCGAAGTCGACCACGTCCACGGATGGGCACTCGGACACTCCCCCACCGACATCGACCAACTCGCACTCACCTGCGGATGGCACAACCGCTTCAAACACAGTCGCCCCGACCAGATCCACATCACCAAGGATCAGGACGGGCGGTACGTCTACCGACTACTCCCACCAGCCGACGCGCGAGACACGAGCAGGGCCGGACCACCGGGCAGCACCGACCCACCCGACACCCCCACCCTCGGCTGGGCCGCTTGACCGCGCTCGTCCATGCCCGGCGCCGGTCCACCCGGCCGCAGGGTTATGGGCGGGTGGCCACCAGCAGATCGACTAGGTAGGTCTCCTCGACCGTGTCGTCCGGGAGTGCCTCCTGCAGCCGACGGCGTTCCTCGACGAGGAAGGCATGCCTGCGGGCCTCGCTGAGGACGAGGAACGCTGAGCGGCTGGTGATGTTGGCCAGGTGGGTGTCCAGAGGAACCACGCGGGTCCAGCGCATTTGACGGCGTGCGACGCGCAGCCCCGTCAGGCCCGCCAGCCGGATGGCTTCGCCGTCGTCAGGACGGACGGTCGGCTTCGGTTCCGTCCCGCAATGCCGTGCGATGCGCTCGTGCTGCGCGCGGATCCACGGCACGTCGAAGGCCGTGGTGTTCCACCAGATCGCCACCGCGCCGTCGCGGCGCAGGACGCGGAGTGCCTCGGGGACGGCGCGGGCCGGGTCCGTCCACTGCCACGACTGCGCGTAGGTGATGAGGTCTTGCGAGTCGTCGGCCAGCGGGAGGGCGTTGCCGTCGCCGCGTACGACCGGCACGTCCGGGAGGGCCCTGCGGCACTCGGCGGCCATGGCTTCACCCGGTTCGACGGCGATGACCTGGGCGTCCCTCGCGCGCAACAGCGCGGTGGCGATCCCGGTGCCCGCACCGACATCGGCGACCCGGGCACCGGCCAGGGGACGACCCGCGAGTTCCTCGATGGTGTCGAAGAGCTGGGGCGGATAGGAAGGTCGGCTGGCCGCGTACTGGGCGGCGGCCCCATTGAACGACTCGGCGCGGGAGCTGGCGGTCATGTCCCCCATCATCGGCCCGCACGGACACCGGCCGATAAGGGACCAGCCGCCCTCACCGTTCCGCTGACGCTTGGCGCCGGAGATCCTCTGCAGCAGCGGGCCGCGCCTGGGGCGATCCCTTAGGCCGTCCCGGGGTGGCGCCGGGTTCTGATCGACTTGTTGTGAGTTGATCACATGCGTCACGTAGTTCGAAAGATCTCGGCTCGTGTGACTGTGGAGAGTTATCGGGTGTTCTGGGTGATCTCGCATCGGTGGCCGTGGAGGAGGTACCGCCGAACGAAAGCCAAGTGCGTACGACGACCACGCAGTGCGCCTGTCCATGCTGCGGCTCGTCGTCGAGACCGCGTCACGGCAGCTACCGGCGGCGGCTGGCGGACCTAGCGGTGGCGGGGCGTCCCGGCGAGCTCCAACTCGTTGCTGTGCCTGGTGGCAGGCTTTCAGACAAGACGCCGGTCAGGCGCACCGTGCCTGCCTGGCCATTCGGGCCAGCGGAGACCCCGCCCTCAATATGAGCCACGAACTCACCGCGCCCCGGCTCCTCGCCAGCCGCCCAGACCGCCCCGGACTCTGCGACACAAGAACCTGCTGGCCCGCTGCCAAGCCGACATCGTTGCCGACTGCGTCGCCTTGTTCGTGACGATGATGGCCGACCGCGAAGGCCACCGGCCCGGCTCCACCAGGCCGATGCCACCGACATGCCTCCGCTGCGCAGCCTCGCCCGAGGCATCCGCCACCACGAACGTCGACCTGCTGAGGCTCCTGATCCTTCGCGCCGACTGAACGCCCCATGTTCCCGGCACGGAAGTCGGCCTACGCATAGTGATCACCGCGGGCCATCGTCCGAGGATGCCGAAGCGGCATCCGGACGTTCCTGGCGGGTGAAGCAGGGCGCTTCGCTGGTGGGGCCGAAGTTCAGATGTCCACGACCGGTCTTCGACACCTTGATGACAGTGGCCGGCACCCGGCCGGCTCCCGGAAGGTGGATCAGAACCGGGCGGCGTCGCAGCAGCCGTCCGCGCCAGGGCTGAATCCGAGGGCGATCCGTACGGCGATCGACATCAAGGCCGAGGGGACGTCCCGGGGCACCTTCGTCAAGTCGGCCGAGTAGGACTGACCGTGCCCGAGCACCGGGTCTGGCGTGCGGTGAGGGCTCGGTGGAGGGGGAGCGTGGTGGTGGTCACGTAGAGGCCGAAGAGGGTGATGGGCAGGAGGCCGACGGGGCGCCATAGCCAGTTCGGGTCGTCGCGCAGGTGCGGCCAGTCGGCGATCCAGTTGGCGGTGACGTCGGCTGCCATCACCGCAGCCGCGAGCGTGACGCCTGCTGGGCGCGCGCGGGCCAGTAGGACGACCACCAGCGGGTCCAGGGCGACCAGGACCGTGAAGAACACCTGGAGTACGGCCGGGGCGAAGGCGTAGGCGTGGACGCCGCCGTGGGCCAGGTCCCAGAGGTGCGCGCATGTTCCCTCGGCGAATCCGGTCAGGTAGACGCCGAGGGCGCACCTCACCCGCCACCGCACGATCCGCACCTTATGCCCGTCTCGCGGGGGACGTGGATGGCCCGTGCGGGGGAGGTGGGCGGGGCGGTGCGGGCGGGAGCGTGGGAGGCATCGCGAGATCAGGAGGAAGCGGTGTCCCGGAAGTTCACGATCAAGGCCGCGGTGATCGCGGTGCTCGTCGCCCTCATCGCCGGGGCGATGCTGGCCACCGGGTCCGGTGAGCCGGCCGCGCACGCGCTCGGGGCCGTCCGATGACCGCCGCCGGGACGCGGGGGCCGGTGCCGCGCTGGGCGGACCGGGCGGCGCAGGCGACGATGTGGTGCGCGCTCCCGTCCGGGATCTGGCGGATCCTGTTCGGGCTCGGCCTGCCGGCGGGCTTCACCGGTTCGCAGGACCCGGCGAACGGGCCATGGTACGTCCTGCCGTACGTGATCGCGCTGACGGCGCTGTCGGAGACGATCGCGTTCCTCAGCCTCGGGCTCGTCCGGCCGTGGGGCGAGGTCTGGCCGCGCTGGGTGCCGTTCCTGGCCGGGCGGCGGATCCGGCCGCTCGCCGCGATCGTCCCGGCGTCGCTCGGCTCGGCCGCGCTGATCTGCCTGTGGACGCCGATGGTCTTCGGTTTCTCGAACACCGATCCGGAGATGCCGCACGGCGCGAAGGCCGTGATCCTCTACGTCTGCTACCTGCCGCTGGTCGCCTGGGGGCCGCTCCTGGCGGCGGTGACGGCGGCGTACGCCGTCCGCCGCCGCCGACACGGGTGACGCCGTTCCCATTCGTCCAAGACCCGCGTGTCCCGGGCGCATAGCGTCGAGGCACGGATCGAACTTCTCTGGAGCCGCTCACATGTCCGTTCGCCGCGTCGTGCCCAATATCCGCTCCGAAGCCGCGGGAGAGAGCCGCGAGTTCTATGGCCTGCTGGGGTTCGAGGAGGTCATGGATCTCGGGTGGGTCATGACGCTCGCCTCCCCGGACGTCCCGGGCGCGCAGATCAACGTCATGTCCGCGGACAGGACGGCGCCGGTCGTTCCGGACATCAGCGTGGAGGTGGACGACGTCGACGCGGCGTACGCGGCCATGCGGGCGCGGGGCGCGGAGATCGTGCATCCGCTGCGGGACGAGGAGTGGGGCGTGCGGCGGTTCTTCGTCCGCGACCCGGACGGGCGTGTGATCAACGTTCTCGCGCACCGCTGACGCGGGGGCCCGTCAGGCGGGTTTGTGGCGCCGGTAGTGGCGGGCGACGCGGACGCGGTTGCCGCAGCGGGCGGCCGAGCACCAGCGGCGGCGCGGGTGGGAGGGCAGGAACAGCAGGACGCAGTCGTCGGCCTCGCACTGCCGGATCTTCGTGACGGACGGGTCCGCGAGGAGGTCGGCGGCGGCCTCGGCGAGCCATCCGGCGAGCCGCGCGCCGGGCGGGCCGGTGCGGCGGCGTGCGGCCGTGACGGCCGAGCCGTCCCAGGTCAGCTCGGTGATGGCGGGTGCGGCGCGCTGGGCGTCGTTGAGCGCGGCGAGGTCGGCGCCGGCGGGACGCTCCCCGTGGCGGGCGCGTTCGAGGGCGTTGGCGACGTGCTCGCGTACAGTGTGCACGGCTCGTACATCGTGTATGTCAAGGGAGTCGGCGTCCGGGAGCCGGGCGGCTTCGAGGTCCAGCCAGGCGCGCAGGTCGTCGGGAGTGGCGAGCAGGTCGCCGGCCGTGGTGCGGGTGTTGACGAGGTCGAGGGCGAGGGGTTCGCCGGTCAGCGGGACGACGTCGCTCATGATGCTAATGCTACATGTGACAGTTGACCTGTTAGTCGGTGCTTGGCTATAACTAACGCATCTTCAGTGGAGAAAGGCGTTAGACATGACGGTTCCCACGGTCGCGCGGACGGTTCACCGGTACCTGGACGTCGACGGCGTCCGCGTCTTCTACCGGGAGTCGGTGCCCGAGCGCGCCGGTGCGCCCGTGCTGCTGCTCCTGCACGGGTTCCCGTCCGCGTCGCACCAGTTCCGGCGGCTGATCGACGTGCTGGGCGCCCGGTACCGGCTCATCGCCCCCGACTACCCCGGCTTCGGGCACACGCGGGTCCCGGACGGCTTCGCGTACTCGTTCGACCGGCTCGCCGACGTCATCGAGGGCTTCGTCGAGCGGCTCGGACTGTCCCGGTTCGTCATGTACGTCTTCGACTTCGGCGCGCCGGTCGGCTTCCGGCTCGCCGAGCGCCGCCCGGAGTGGATCGCGGGCCTGGTCGTCCAGAACGGCAACGCGTACGCCGAGGGCCTGTCGGACGCGGCCCGCGACTTCATCGCGCTGCGTCCCGGCCGGGACGGCGCCGAGGAGACGATCCGCGCCCTGCTCACCCTGGAGGGGACGCGCGGCCAGTACGAGACGGGCGTCGCCGACACCGAGGCGGTCGCGCCCGACGGCTGGACGCTCGACCAGCACTTCCTCGACCTGCCCGGACGCAAGGAGGCGCAGGTCGCGCTGGCGTTCGACTACCACGCCAACGTGGAGCGCTACGGCGCCTGGCAGGCGTGGCTTCGCGAGCACACCCCGCCGACGCTGATCGTGTGGGGCCGCGGGGACCCGTTCTTCACCGAGCCGGGCGCACGCGCCTACCTGCGCGACGTCCCGGACGCCGAGCTCCACGTCCTCGACACCGGCCACTTCGCGCTGGAGGACCGGCTGCCGGAGATCGCGCCGCTCGTCGCGGACTTCCTCGACCGCGCCTGGACGTGACGCGGCCGCCCCGGCGTCAAACGATCGGGCGGTCCTTCCGGATGCGGCGGCGGACGTCCCACAGGTAGACGTTGAACGGGAAAGCGCGGAGGGGGCGGGGCATGGCGCGGTTCGTGGCCGCCATCAGACGGACGAAGCGGTCGAAGCGGGCCTGGTCGCGGGGCGTCCACGGGAAGCCGAGCTCGTCACGGAAGGGGGCCGGCAGGAACCCGAGGGTGAGGAAGCGGTGCAGGCGGCCGAGCGTCCACCGCACGGGGGCGGGCAGGAACCGCAGCTCGGTGAGGTCGCGGAGGTAGCCGCGGGTGACGTCGTCCATCTCGATCTTCGCGAGGGACGCCGTCCAGTACTCCTCGAAGGCGGCGCGGTCGGCGGGCCACATGTCCTCGGTCATCTGGAGGGTGGTGCCGAAGCGGGCGCCGTGCCGGTACAGGGCGTCGATCTGCTCGGGGGCGGGGTCGCCGTAGAGCATCGTGTAGATCATCTCGGTGCCCCAGTAGAGGCACGCGGCCACCCAGAGCTGGAGGTCGCGGTCGAAGGCGTTGTAGGGGACGGGCTCCTTCGCGCGGACGTGCTTGTGGGCGCGGTTGACCTCGCGGCGCATGGCGAGGCGCTCGTCCTCGTCGCCGAGCATCGCGACGGCGATGTAGCTGAGGGTGGTGCGCCCGCGCTTGACGGGGTGCTTGTCGACGCGGCCGCTCTCCACGGTGCTCTCGGCGACGCCGTGCCCGACAGGCAGGCGCGACAGCTGCATGACGACGTTCGCGGCGGCGGCGGACAGGGCCATGCCGGAGATCGCGTCGAGGACTATCGTCGGGGGACGGTCCGTGGACGTGGCGGTCGCGGTCATCCGGTCCTCACTCCTGGTACAGAGAAGCGATTTCCGTATCACTGTGCCAGCTGTAAGCGATCACTTGCAAGGGCGCCCGGCGAACCGGACGCCCCCGCCGGTCAGGCGTACGGATCCTCCTTCCGCAGCACGCGTTCCGAGAACTCCTTGAGCGCGTCCAGCGCCCGCATGTACGGCACCGGCCCGAACGACACGCGCGCGGCTCCGGCCTCCGCCGCCTCGGCGAGCGACGAGCCGGGGAAGACGTTCACGTTCACCGGCCCCGGAATGCCCTTGACCAGCGCCGCCACGGCGTCCGGCGGCGCGGTGATCGGGTAGACGCAGTCCGCGCCCGCCTCGATGTAGAGCCGGCCGCGGGCGATCGCGGCGTCCACCGGGTCCGCGACCCCGCCGATGAACGTGTCGGCGCGCGCGTTGATCACCAGGGCGTCGCCGGCCGCGGCGCGGACCGCGGCCAGGTACTCGGCCTGCTCCTCCGGCTCGGCCAGCTTCCCGGCATAGGTGTCCTCCAGGTTGCAGCCCGCGGCGCCGATCGCGAGCAGGCGCTCCACCAGCTCCTCCGGCGGCAGCCCGTACCCGGCCTCGGCGTCCACCGTGACCGGGACGGACGCGGCCCGGATCACCCGGCCGGCGGCGGCGAACATCTCGTCCGCCGGCGCGCCCTCGTGGTCGGGGTAGCCCAGCATCGCGCAGATCGCCGCGCTCGCGGTGGCGAGGGCGGGGAACCCCGCCTCCTGGACGATCTCGGCGCTCGCCGCGTCCCACACGTTCGGCAGCAGCAGCGGGTCGCCGGGGCGGTGCAGGTCGCGCAACCGGGCGGCGTTCTCGGACATCCGTCTCTCCTTCCGTCACCTGATCGGTCACCAGGGGGACCGGATCGGGACGCTTTCCGTGACACATGCCCCGTCCGGCCGGGTCCGGCACCCGGCCGGCGGCGGTATCCGCGACCCCGGGGGCTGGGTTAGCGTCGAGATGGCCGAGTGGCCCGTGACACGAGGGAGTGCGCATGCTGCCGTGGTCCGCCGACTACGCCGGACGCCTTGAGGAGCACGTCGTCAGCAGCGAGCTGCTGCGCGGCAACCCGCTGAAGGACCCGCACGAACGCCCGCTGCTGGTGTACGTCCCGCCGGGCTACGACGACGAGCCGGACCGCCGCTACCCCTCCGTCTACGTGATCACCGGGTTCACCGGGCACGTCGGGATCTGGCGGAACCGGATGCCGTACCGGCAGCCGTTCCCCGAGACCGCCGACGCCGTGTTCGCGTCCGGCGAGGCCCCGCCCGCGATCGTGGTGTTCGTCGACGCGTGGACGGCGCACGGCGGCAGCCAGTACGTCGACTCGCCCGGCACCGGCAAGTACCACTCGTACATCTGCGACGAGGTCGTCCCCTGGGTGGACGCCCATTACCGGACCCTGGACGCGCCCGAGCACCGGGCGATCAGCGGCAAGTCCAGCGGCGGCTACGGCGCGATGATCACGCCGATGCTGCGCCCCGACCTGTTCGGCGCGCTCGCCACCCACGCCGGGGACGCCCTGTTCGAGTACTGCTACCTGCCCGAGTTCCCCAAATGCGTGCGCCACCTGCGCGCGTACGACGGCGACATCACGCGCTGGTGGGACGACTTCAACGGGCGGGTCTCGTTCACCAAGCCCGAGGACATGGAGCTGCTGAACGTCCTCGGCATGGCCGTCTGCTACTCCGCCCGGTCCGACGGCACGCCGGAACTGCCGTTCGACCCGGTGACGGGCGTCCTGCGCCCGGACGTCTGGGACCGCTGGCTCGCCTGGGACCCCGTCCGGATGGTGCCGGACCATGCCGCCGCGATGCGCTCCCAGCGGGCGATCTGGATCGACGGCGGCACCCGCGACGAGTGGTTCCTGGACATCGGCGCCGAGGCGTTCCACCGCGCGCTGCTGGACGCCGGGGTGTCCCCGGACGTGATCCACTTCGAGCTGTTCGACGCGGGCCACGGCGGCATCGACTACCGCTACCCGCTCGCGCTCGCCTGGCTCTGCCGGCGCATCGCGCCCTGACGTCCCGCCCCCTCACAACGGCGTGCCCGCCCCTCCGGCGGGCACGCCGTTCGCGCTGGTCAGGTCGGCTTTTCAGTGTTTTCAGAGGGGCCGTTCACAGGGATTGAAAATCCAGTGGCCCATGGATTCGTTGACACCGGTCACCCGTCCGGCGAGCCTTTGGGCTGTCCACCGAGAACGTCCGCACCACCCCACGCGCGACGCCTTCGACGACGGACGCTCGCGGATGCGGCCGTCCCCGCCCGGCCGTATCCGCGCCGCCGCATCCGGCGGCCGGCCGACCGCGCCGGGCCGGCCGCCGGCGGGCCGCGCGGGACGGGATCTCGGCCCGTCCCGCGCGGCCGCCGCTCCGCGGACCCGCCCCCCGCCGGGCCCCGGCGCCCCACCTCTGCTGGGCGCCGGGGCCTCAAAACCCCCGGGCCATCGAGGGGCGCCAGGGGGTGCGGTTCTGTCGGTGGTGCGGGTCACAATGGACGCATGTGCCGCAGCATCAAGACGCTCCGCCCGCCGTTCAGCGAGGACGTGACCGACGAGGACGTCCGGGCGGCCGCGCTCCAGTACGTCCGCAAGATCTCCGGGTTCCGGGCCCCCGCGTCCCACAACGCCGAGGCGTTCGACCGCGCCGTCGAGGAGATCGCCCGCTCCACCGCGGCGCTCCTGGACTCCCTGGAGGTCAGGGGCCGCCGCGCGGGCTAGCCGCCCGTCCCGCGCCGACCCGTCCTGTGCCGGCCGGGGCGCCGGTCAGTTGTGGCAGTCCTGGCCGGCGAGGTCCAGCGCGAGGGACGTGACGCGGCCGCCCGACAGCAGCAGGCTGTAGACGGCCTTCGGGTTGCCGGGGACGGGGGCGGACGAGCCGTTCACGCCGCGCGCCAGCTTCGGGTAGGCGCGCTCGACCTGCGCCAGCGTCGACCCGACGCCGATGCCCTGCGGGGTGCGCATGCCCCCGACGGCGAAGATCGACGCGATGCCGAGGCGCGGGGAGTAGTAGACGCCGACCGAGCCTTTGGGCGTGCGGTGCGTCCGCAGGTCGTAACCGGCGCAGCCGGTCGCGCCCCCGCGCACTTTCCCGATGAGCAGGCCGCTCCCGCGCAGCTGCCGGGCCGTCATCCCGAGCCGGAGCGTCCCGTAGCCGAGCGGGCCGAGGGCCGCCGGACGGTTCGGCGCGCCGGGCCTGCGCGGCGCGGGCCGCTGACCGCCACCGCCGCCGAGGTCCGGGGTGCTGGTCGCGCCGATCGCGGGCGCCGACACCTCGGCCGTCCCGCCGCCCTTGGCGCCCGCGCCGCCACCGCCGCCCCCGCAGCCGGCCAGCAGCAGCGCCCCCGCCGCAGTCCCCGCCGCCACGATCGCCGAACGCCCCATCCGGACTCCCCCAAGAAACGATCACGTGCCGGCCCCTCAGACGGGACCGGCACGCGATCGGTTCAATTTGCCCGGAATGCGGGATATGTAGCTACTCCGCGGCGACCAGCTCGGCGATCTGGACGGCGTTCAGCGCCGCGCCCTTGCGCAGGTTGTCGCCCGAGCAGAACAGCGCCAGCCCGTTCTCCACGGTCTCGTCGCGGCGGATCCGGCCGACATAGGTCGGGTCCTGCCCGGCGGCCTGCAGCGGCGTCGGCACGTCCGCCAGCACCACGCCCGGCGCGCCGGACAGCAGCTCGCTGGCCCGCTCCGGCCCGATCGGCCGCTCGAACCGCGCGTTGATCTGCAGCGAGTGCCCGGTGAACACCGGCACCCGCACGCAGGTCCCGGACACCTTCAGGTCCGGGATCTCCAGGATCTTGCGGCTCTCGTTGCGGAGCTTCTGCTCCTCGTCGGTCTCGGCGAGCCCGTCGTCCACGATCGAGCCGGCCATCGGCAGCACGTTGAACGCGATCGGCCGCACGTACACCTGCGGGTCGGGGAACTCCACCGTCGAGCCGTCGTGGGTGAGCCGGTCGGCGTTCTCGACGACCTTGCGCGCCTGCTCGTGCAGCTCCGACACGCCCGCGAGGCCGCTGCCCGACACCGCCTGGTACGTCGACACGACCAGCGCGGCCAGCCCCGCCTCGGCGTGCAGCGGCCGCAGCACCGGCATCGCCGCCATCGTCGTGCAGTTCGGGTTGGCGATGATCCCCTTCGGGCGGTCCGTCGCCGCGTGCGGGTTGACCTCGGCCACCACCAGCGGGACGTCCGGGTCCATCCGCCAGGCGGACGAGTTGTCGATCACGACCGCGCCCGCCGCGGCGACCTTCGGCGCCAGCTCCTTCGACGAGCCCTTCCCCGCGGAGAACAGCACGATGTCGAGGCCCGCGTAGTCGGCGGCCGCCGCGTCCTCGACGGTGATCTCGGTGTCGCCCCAGGGCAGCTTCCGCCCGGCCGAACGGGCCGAGGCGAACAGCCGCAGCTCGTCCACCGGGAATCCGCGTTCCGCCAGGATGCGGCGCATCACGCCCCCGACCTGGCCGGTGGCCCCGACGATCCCGATCCTCATGCCGCTCCCTCTGCTCGTGCTCTGGTCGTCCATGCTCCCGTGACCTGGGCCGACGAGTCTGCCGGGCCCCGTCCCGGGACGTCCAGTAATTAACCCTTCACACCGACTCTAAGCGGCGCTGAACCGAGATGTGCACGCAGGCCACTCGGTCGGGGCCCCGCCCGGCGGCGCCGCTGCGATCACCATACGAACACCGACTCCTCGTCGTCGGGCGTGACCCCGGCGGCGGCGGTGGTGCCGGCGGCGGCGGTGCCGGCGGCGGTCGCCGCCTGGTCCGCGGCGCGTTTCCGGATCATCTCCTCGACCGCGTGCCTGCCCGCGAGGATGTCGTCCCGGTCCGTCCGCTTCCACCACGGGGTGAGCCACATCTCGACGGGCCGGGCCGTGCCCGCGACGAGGGCGGCGCGCCCGAAGGACAGGGTCCGGATCTCCTCGGGGTGCAGCGCCGGCCTTCCCCCGTGCCCGCCCACCAGCTCGGAGAGCTCGGCGAGGTCCGCGGCGCTGCCGCCACCACCGGCGATGACGCGGAACGTGGAGTTGTCCCATAGCTCGGCGGCCCGCGGTCCCCATTCGGCGCGCGCGTCCGCCATCGACGTCAGGTAGGTGTGCACGCCGATGCCGTAGCCGCCGGAGTCCCCCACGTACGTGGGCAGCTCGGGCAGCGGGCAGATGTCCGTCACCTGGTTCAGCTCGAAGGTCAGGGGCGGGTCGAGGCGGCCGGTCGCCTGGATCCTCGCCGCACGCCGGGCCAGCGCGAAGAACTCCTCGACCATGTCGGCGACGACCGGCGCGATGCTCCCGTGCTCGTTGTGCTGCTTGGTGATGAAGTACATGGTGTTGCGGCCCTTGAGGAACTCGTTGAAGTCGAACCTCTCACCGGGAGGCGGCGAGAGATCGTCGAGGACCCGCGGGATCGAGAAGCAGCTCATGACCTGCATCACGCCGGACCAGAGACGCTCGTCCCGCCGGTTGAACTCCAGTGCCGCCGCATAACCCGGTGCGCCCCTGCCTTCGCTTTCGGCCTCGCGCAGGATGTCCACCGCTTCGTCGGCGTTGGCCTCGTAGGCCCAGCGCACCACCTCCCGGATGGTGAGACCGCCGACCGCGCCCGCGTGCAGCAGGCAGCGGACGATGGTGGTCACTCCGCCGACCACCCGGCCCCCCTCCTTCTCCATCCTGAAGCCGCAGGCCCAGACGAGCGCGCCGGATCTGATCCCGACCACGTTCGCGTCCTCGCATCCCTCCAGGTAGTTCCAGCGCACCCGGTGCGGCCACCCCGTCCAGTCGTAGGGGTCGAACACGTACACACGGCCGTACTGCGCCCGCACCATGGCGGTGTTGACGAACGTCTCCCGCCGGGTGGACGTGACGATGCACGGACCGGGGGCATCGATGGTGAAAGGCGTGACGAAGTGCACGTCCTTCCCCTGCCGCGGGGCGGCGACGACGACGACCGACTCGTCGGCGGACGCGTACAGCTTCCGGCGGGACCTGATGTCCCGTCCGATGCAGAAGCCGACGTCCTCGGGCCTCACCTCGCGCCCGGGCCGGTTCGCGAAGGACGGGCGGACGAGCCCCGCCCTGCTCTGAACGGTCCGCGCGCTCAGCAGCCTTCGGACCTCCCAGCCGGACGCGAAGCCGAGCCGCAATCGCCGGAAGGTCCGGCGGCGGCGCAGGTTCAAGAGCAGCCGTACCACGAAGTAGCCCGCCACCGGCACAGAAGCGATGATCGTGATCAGTAAGGGGACCGGCACTTTGGGTGACTCCTCACTGCTCCGCCAGCGCGACTTCGAACGGTCGCTCAGCTGCGGGCGACATCTCCTGGTGCCCCGGATTGTCCGCAGAAGGCCGATGGACGCCACCACTGGTGCGGAAAATTCATCCGCACTCCCGGCACGATTACGGACGGATACCTTCCAACCACAGAGACTCGCCCATAACGACATGAACCGGCTATGACTTTCACAGGGCCATACAATGCGAACATTGATCTCTGTTTGTCGATGAACCGGGCGGATCTGGTACACACCCGGCGAGAACGCGGCCGGAGACGATGAACAGGTCGACCGGAGCAAGTTGGACGCTCTCGCTGCGGCGGGGGCGAACGGACCGGAGGATCCGGCTGAGGACTGGTTCGGGATCGACTGGGACCAGGAGGAAGACCGGGTACGGCGGCTGCGGCAGCGCATCTTCGCGGTGGCGCGGGACGGCGACCATAAACGGTTGCGCAACCTGCAAAAGCTGATGCTGCGCTCACGCGCGAACGCTCGGATGAACGTGCGCAGGGTGGCGCAGAGCAATCAGGGCCGTGCGACGGCCGGGGTCGACGGGCGGAACCGCGCTGCTGGCGTCTCAGAGGGCCGAACTGGCCGACTGGGTGCGGCATCGTCGTGCGGGCTGGCGGCCTCGGCCGGTCAAGCGGGTGTTCATCCCCAAGACGAACGGAGAACGGCGTCCACTGGGTATACCGGTGATCCGGGACCGCGCCTGCCAGGCGGTGGTCCTCAACGCGCTGGAGCCCGAGTGGGAGGCGCGATTCGAGCCGCGCAGCCACGGCTTCCGGCCGGGCCGCGGGTGCCATGATGCGATCGAAGCGATCTTCGGGGTCTGCAAGGGCAAGCGACCCAAGCGGGCCTGGATCGTGGATGCCGACTTGGCGGCCGCGTTCGACCGCATTGACCATCAGCAGCTCTTGGACCAACTCGGCCTGTTCCCCGCCAGGGACCAAGTCGCCCAGTGGCTCAGAGCAGGGGTCATGGAGAACGGTCGATTCGCGCCGACGTGGGAGGGAACGCCGTAAGGCGGTGTGCTCTCCCCATGCCTGTTGAACGTGGCGCTTCACGGGATGGGACACGCTACCGGTGCTCGATACAGCACCAAACCATCGCACAAGGGATGGAGCGTGCCGGGCACACCAGTGGTCATCAGGTACGCCGACGACCTGGTCGTACTCTGCCACAGCAGGCAGGAGGCAGAGCAGGTCAAAGCACAGCTCGCCGCGTGGCTGGAGCCACGAGGGCTGGTCCTCAACGAGGACAAGACACGCATCGTCCGCCTCGATGAGGGCTTCGACTTCCTCGGCTTCAACATCCGCCACCACCCCAGCGGCAAGCTGCTGATCAAACCGGACAAGGCAGCAGTGAAACGCTTCCGGACAAGGCTGCGCAACGAGGTGCGGCGACTCTACGGAGCGAACGCGCCTGCGGTGATCGGGAAACTCAACCCGGTCCTGCGCGGCTGGGCGGCCTACTACCGGACAGCGGTGTCCAAGCAGACGTCCGCCTCCATCGACCACACCCTGTGGTGAACGTCGACGAGGTGGGCCAAGCATCGGCACAAGAACAAGTCGCCGGCATGGATCACCGAACGCTACTTCGGCAAGTTCCATCCGGCCAGGAACGACCGCTGGGTCTTCGGAGACCGGGAAACCGGCGCCTACATGATTAAGCCGGCCTGGACGCCGATCAAGAGGCACCAGATGGTGATGGGGCAGCGTCACCCGACGACCCCGACCTCACCACCTACTGGGCACTGAGACGGCAACGACACCTTCCGCCGGGCACCGCTGACCCAGCGCCCACACTCCCCACGCAAGGAAAACATTCCACCCGCTTATCGGGGCTTGCTTGAGCCGTGTGCCGTCACAAGTGGCACGCACGGTTCTGAGGGGCCCCGGCACGGCAACGTGCCGGGACTACCCGGCGGCGCGGCCAAGGCGGCAGGCCGCAAGATCCATCTGCTCGCGGCCCTCGACCACGCCATGAGACCGCTCCAATTGCCGGCAGCCGGTTGCCGCGACATTGCAAGCACCTTGCGGGCCACCCCACCGATAACCGAGGCTCACGGATTACTTGTTGTTTCCGTGCTGCGCTATGACCACCATCATCTTCTGGTACCCGTCTCGAGCTTTGAGCATCGTCTGTTCGACGACAGAGAGGCTGAATGTCAGGCCGGCGTCCCGGTACGCCTGAACAATCTCCTCCACGGAGAGTTCTACAGCGGGATAATGAGTCCCCTCGCCGGCTTGGTATCCTTGCGAACCCACCATGTGAGCAGCAATGATTATCCCGCCCGGCCGGACAGTTGTGGCCAAGTTTCGGGTCGCTAGCCAGAATTCTTGCCGGGAACTGGTTATGGATTCCGTGACAAAATATGAGCTCACGATATCATAGCGACTCTTGGGCAGGGCGAACACAGAGCCGAGCACGGAGTTCCCAAGTTCACATACTCGCTCAAGACAGCCCAAATATTGGTCACCTGCGGTACCGATCATCAACTCCTCGAACTTATTCCATATCCCCCCACTCCTCTCCTCTGGAGTTTGCGCGATCATGGCCTGCACATACGAACGATTCGACGAGCTGTACTCAATCAGGTCAATCGCCCCGTCGTCAGCCAGGTAAGGTGCGAGGATCATCGCCGGATACAGATTTGGTCCTGATCCGATATCTGCCACCAGCTTCGCATCCTTGAACGGAATATTCAGCTGGGCCAGCTGGTCCGTGACGATATTGATGATAGTTCGATCTTCCGGAAGAATACGAGTTCCATAATTGCGGGTGACATATTCATCCGAATCAAACTGTTCCCAACTGCTCTCCCGGTCGTGGGATTCCAAGAGTCGGCGTGCCTGCTCGGCCAACAATTCACAGATGACATACACGATAACTTCGGGCGAGAGTCGCTCACTGTCGTAGAACAGATTGTGGTATCGGTCTTGAGTAACGATCTCCATCGCCCGCACCAGTGCGTATGTCTTATCCTGCTGGCTTTCGAAATACCGGTCCAGCATCCTAACGTGTTGCATCTCCCGGCTGGCCGGATGGAAGTGGCTGGCGGCTTCCATAGCGTGACAGGTGGGCCGTCCCTGTCGCTTGACCAGGACGCCTCGACGGCGGAATTCTCGTTTCCGGTTGTTAGAGAGAAGTGCAAGTCTTTCGATGAAAATCTCAGATGGATAGAAGATCACATCGCCATTGGGCAACGTATCGACGTCTCCCGCACGACTCTGCCTCAGCCGCTGCACCAACTCGTCTACCGCAGGCGGCAGCTCGCTTTCCCGGATGAAGATGTAGTTCCTACCCGGACGATCATCCGGTCTGATCGCACCGAAATCTCGGAAGATGTCAGCTATCGCAACCACGTAGCGATCGCGCTCCTCCTGGGTAAGTTCCCGGCCAGGGATATAACTTGTCAGATCGTCGATGAGGGCGACGCAACGGACATTTTCGCAATCCGCGAAGACGTCACGAAAGATTCCAGCGAGTAGTAGACCGACCTGTTCATCCGCGGGAAGTCGCTCTGCCTGGACCTCAAACCCGTCGGCGGTAAGATGATTGGCGGCGTAAGGTCCAACAGTTTCGATACCGATGACGGATGCCCCACTGGTCGCCGTCCTGAGAATGTCATCCAACCAGGCATAGGAAATGTTGATTCCCAGCTTGGCGAGTTCCTCGTAGTCGTCTTCCCCCAGGGCATGAAGAACATGCCGGACCACCATCGATTGGAGTTCCAGGCGATTCCTATACTCTGCGGCGTAGGATTTAAGCCGTTCGAGTACACCTTCACAGCGTTCGCGGAATATATGATCGCTCTTCTCGGAAAGTACCCGATTCAGCGGCGAATATTTCACCTGCGGTCGAAAGGTCAGGGAGTGCGCGAGCATCGCCAAGTGCTCTTTAGAGTACTCGCCATGGGTTCCATTGCGAACCGCGGTTCGGCCACTAGACAGAAGGGCGTCGGCCTGCATTTCGATATCTGTCTTCACGTGGTGCCTTTCTCGTTGCGTTGTGTTACTTCCAGCAAATTCACAGCCACGAAACCGGACGTCCTAAACCATATTTTCCTCTGTCTTTGTCAGGACACAGGGGCATCTGGCACGGGGCACACAACGGCTTTCTGGTGCTGTACGTTCAGGAACCTACTAGGACTGTCCGGCGCGAGCGTTTGGTGGCAACACCATCTGAGTGGTCAAGGCGTTGGAACCGAAGGGCAAGTTGGACGCTCTCGCTGCGGCGGGGGCGAACGGACCGGAGGATCCGGCTGACGACTGGTCGCGGCCGCCACCTATGCCGGAATCGTGCTCGGCCAGCGTCAGGTCGCCGCCAAGAGCGGCGATACCACCTGCTTCACCGACCTGCTGGAACCACTGAACCTGCATGGCGCCGTCGTCACCACCGACGCGCTGCACGCCGTCCGCGAGCACGCCACATGGCTGGCCGAGGTCAAGAACGCCGATTACATCGTGATCGTCAAGGGGAACCAGAAGTATCTGCACCGCCAGCTCAGGCGTCTTCCCTGGCGCGATGTGCCGCTGGCCGACAAGACCCGAGACCACGCCCATGGCCGCGATGAGATCCGCCGCTTGAAGGTCTGCACCGTCGGCGGCCTGCTGTTCCCGCACGCCGCCCAGGCCGTGCAGGTCGAGCGACGCCGCACCGATGCGGTGACCGGCAAGACCACCATCACCACTGTGTACGCGGTCACCAGCCTGACCGCCGAGCACGCCCGCCCTGCTCACCTCGCCGCGTACATCCGCGGCCGCCCCGACCACGCCCTTCAGCCACTCGGTCTCACGAGTTGAGAACGCGTGAGCCCTGGCCATCACCCAACGACTTTGAAATTGCCCTGCTCTGGGAGTACGCCTCCCCCAACATCGGATGGCCCGAGAAGCGACTGGCGTCGTACTCGCCTTCCTGGGACCAATTCTGGCGACTGCTCCGCGAGAGCCCGCGCCATGCCGCGGTGACCGACCCGCGCCAGGCCCTCCGGGCGCGCGCCAACATCCGCCAGGGCAGCATCTTCGACCTGCCGCAGGAGGAATGGGACGTCGGCACGATGTTCTTCGTCGCCGAGTCGATCTCGTCCCAGGTCGCCGAGTTCCGCGCGGTGACCCGCGGCTTCCTGCGGGCGCTCCGTTCACGGAGCTCGACGTGGAGCGGCGGCTCGCCGGGGTGCCGCTGTCGCACGTGTCGATCGAGCTCGGGCACCTCTACGCCGAGGACTTCGAGCGCGGTCCGGCCTACCTCCGCGACCAGTTCGAGCGGGTCCGGCCGTGGGTCGAGACGCTGCGGTCGCTGTACGAGCGGCGCCACCCCGGCCGCCGCCCCCGGATCAGCACCTGCTTCCTCATCGACGACTACTTCACCCGCTTCGGTGAGCCCGCCGAGGTGATCGGTGACCTGACGGCCGCCGCCGCCGACTGCGACCTGCGCATCGACTATCTGGCGCGCGAGTCCGGGTGCGCGGTCGCCGGAGAGGTGCCGCTGGCCGAGATCGTCGAACGGCGGCTCGTGCCGGCCCCTCCGCCGGGCACCGACGGCTCCCGTCCGCCCCTGCACGAGGTGGGCTGGTTGTGCAACGGCGAGCGCTCGACGGCCGCCTCCGCCGACGAGGCGATGCGCAGGCCCGCGCCCTGGGGGCCGCCGCGTGAGAACACCGCCCGGCAGCACTCGATCTTCGTGGACGTGGAGCTCTGGAGCGAGCCGCCCGGCGGTCGCAGGCTCTGGTCGTGCGCGTTCCTGGCCTCGGTCTGGCAGCTGCTTCGGCTCGGCCTCCTCCGGTACGACGGCGCGGCGGTCGCCACACCGGTGACCTGGGAGGGAGACCTGCCCGCCGACTGGGAGGAGGTGCCGCCGATCCTCCAGCTGAATCCGGCCGCCCGGCCGTTCAGCGCCTACCGGACCATGTCCGTGCTCGACCCCCGCTTCCTGCCGGTCGAGGGGGCGGTCCGCACCATCCTCGATCAGGTGGCCGTCGACGACGAGGTGCTGCGGCAGATCGCCGACCGCGGCTCCGCCGAATCCATCGAGCTGCCCCCGGCCGTGGTGGACAGGATCGCCTATGTCTTCGCCGGTGGGTTCTGACACCCGCGCGGCCGCCGGGGCCCGTCCCGGCGGCCGCCGCACCGCCCCCGGCCAGGGCGGGATCGTGATGGGCGTGGTCCGCACCGGGCTGCTGCTCACCTCCGCCGCGGCGGCCCGCGCCGACGTTCGCGCGGCACTGGCGATCCTCCCCGGTGAGCGGGTCCGCATCTCCGAGCGCCCGATCCCGCACGCGGTCTCGCCGGACGTCCTCGCCGGCGTCGACTGCGAGCTGGCGACCCGGTCCAGGCGCGGGGTGCGGGCCGTCGGCACGGTGCGGGCGCGGGCGTCGATCACCGGCGGCCGAGTGCTCCAGGGATCGGCGTTCACCCAGGCCGCGGCCGGCTCGGGCGAGCACCGGCAGCCGTGGTCGCATCACCTTTCCCGGCCCGGTTCGGTCGAGACGATCGGGAAGGCCGACTGGGCCGACGTGGCCGCGGGCTTCCTCGCCCCGGCCCTGGGCGCCCGGGGCATCGCCCTCGGCCCCCTCTGCGACCAGGTTCTGGACACGGTGCAGCGGTCCGGCCGGTTCGACCGCCGGCCGCCGTTCCGCGCCGCCCGCACGACGCTGCGGTGGGTCCTGGAGCCGGTGGATGCCGACCGCGGCGAACGCGTCGAGTTCGCGGTCGGCGACGGGACGGACCGGCTGGTCCGTCTCGCGCTGAGGTCGCCCGACCCGGCTGCGGTCGCCGGATGGTGCGAGGACCTGGCGCTGCACGACTGGCTGCTGACCACGGTGACAGAGATGATCTCGCGCGGCCGCCTCGGCGAAGGAGCGCACGCCCAGGTGATCGACCGGATACGGCCGGCGGTCGACCACCTCCTGCACCTGTGGATGCCGGGCGTCCGGGTGGACCACTCGCTCATGCCGCTATGGACGGATCTCGACCAGAAGGTCAGATTCCAGCAGCAATGGCAGAACTCGATCGATCGCATTCGCGATCAACTCGCGCTGCACACCCTGACCCTCCTCGGCTCGAAGGCCGACTTGTGAGGGTCCTCCCGCGGTGCGGGATCCGGGACGTCGGGGTGGACTCAGGGGCGAATCAGGGCGGTTCCGGATGTCGCGTCGGCGCCAGGGTGGGCATCATCGAGGCATGGACATGAACAAGGGCACCACCGAACGGCGGCTCCGCCGCACCCGCGACGGGCGCATGCTCGCGGGCGTCTGCTCCGGCGCCGCCGAGTTCCTCGGCGTCGACGCCAACATCGTCCGGCTCGTCCTCGCCGTCTTCACGATCTTCGGCGGCGCGGGCGTGGCCCTCTACGTGATCGCCTGGCTGCTGATCCCCGAGGAGGGCGCCGCGACGTCCATCGCCGAGGACCTGTTCAAGAAGGCCCAGGACAACCCGAACGTCCAGGACGCCGTCCAGCGCACCAAGGACGCCGTCAACAAGAACCGCACGCACGCCTGAGCGGCCCCGGAGCCGAGCGCGGGGCTCAGGGGGCGGGGGCGGAGCGGCGGATGCCGGGGAGGTCCTCGTCGCGGGACGGGGCCACCTCCACGGAGTCGACCGGGTCGGTCATGCCGGAGATGACGCCGCCGCGGATCCGGTTCCAGGACAGCGACAGCATCGCCGCGACCGACAGCCCGAGGACGCCCGCGAGCGCCACCACCGTCTGCGGGCCGAGGACCTGCGTCGCGGCCCCGGCGGCGAGGATGCCGAGGCCCTGTCCGGCGAGGATGCCGGACTGGGCGAGGCCGAACGCCTGGCCGCGCCCGGACGCCGGCACCGCCGCGACGAACGCCGCGTTCGCCGCCAGCTGGTACGCGCTGCCCATCCCGGACAGCGCCCACAGCGCCACCACCCCCCACAGCGGCGGGTGGACGCCCGCGCCGACCAGCGGCAGGCACGCGGCCATCGACATCCATCCCATGACCCGCAGCCGGTTCATCGGGCGGACGAACCGGCTGAACAGGAACGCTCCGAACACCATCCCGGTCGGCATCGCCGACATCAGCAGCCCCACCGTCACCGCGCTGCCGCCGAACGTCGCCGCGTACGGCGCCGCCAGGCCCTCCGGGACGACGTAGAACGCGCACAGCCACGCGAACAGCACCAGCGACCGCAGGACCGGGTCGCCGAACACGAGCCGCGCCCCGTCCCGCGTCCCGCGCCACAGCCCGAGCGACTCCCGCTCGCGCTCCTTCGGCGCGGCGCGCGGCCGCAGCCCGCCCACCAGGATCACCGCGGACAGGCCGAACGTCAGCGCGTCGATGGCGAGCGCCTCGCGGGACCCGACCGCCAGCACGATCGCGCCTCCGGCCAGGGACCCGAGCATCTGCGTGCCCTGATGGGTCATGTTGTTGATCGCCGACCCGGCCACGTACCGGTCGCCCTCCAGCACGTCCGGCAGCACCGCCGCGCGCGCGGCGGTGAACGGGGCGCCCAGCAGCACGGTCGCGAACACCAGCAGGCACAGCCCCGCGAACGGCAGCTCGACCAGCGCCATCACCGCCATCAGGCACGCCCGCAGCACATCGCAGACGATCATCACGGTGCGGCGCGGGAACAGGTCGGCCAACCCCGACAGCACCGGCCCGCCCACGATCGGCGGCAGATACGTCAGCGCGTAGGTGACGGCCGTCAGCAGCGCCGAGTCCGTGCGGTGGAACACCAGCACGGCCAGCGCGACCTGCGCCAGCTGGTCCCCGATGAACGACAGCGCCTGTGCCAGCCAGAGGGCACGGAACTCACCTACCGCGAACACCTCGCGGTAGGTGGCCTGCTCCTCCGCCGGACGCCGATGCCGGCCGGTCTGCCTTCCCGCCACGCACGCTCCAGTTGGCTCGTCCAGGGGTGGACGACCCTCCTATTAACTCACGCTGCGTGGCAGTTATGTGACCTACCGTGCCCAAATATTGAAACCTGTCGCCGCCGGTCGTCAGTACCCCAGGTCGTGGAGCCGGCGGTCATCGATCCCGAAATGGTGCGCGATCTCGTGGATCACCGTGATCCGCACCTCTTCCACCACCTGCTCCTCGGTGTCGCAGATCCGCAGGATCTCCCGGCGGTAGATGGAGATGTGATCGGGCAGGACGGCCCCGTACCAGTCGCCGCGCTCCGTGAGGGGTACGCCTTGGTAAAGGCCCAGCAGGCCGCGCTCGGGTGCGTCATCCTCGACCACGACGACGACGTTGCGCATCTGGGCGGCCAGCTCGGCCGGGACGGTGTCGAGGGCCTCGCCGACCAGGTCCTCGAACGCCTCCCGCGACATCTCGATCACAGTGCCATTCTGCTCGACAGAAGGAGGATCGTTGCCGTTCCGGCCGACCGCCCTCGCCGCCCGGATCACCGCCCTCGCCGCCCGCCTGCCTCGCGCCGCGTCCGCCGCCCGTAAGACGCGCGCCGGCGCGGTCCGCGCGCGCGCCGCCGGCGTCCGCGCCGCCCGCAGCCGCTGGACGCGCGTCGCCCTCACCATCGCCATCGGCCTCGCCGGCGGCTACGTCGGCCTCCTCGTCGGCGGCCGCACCGTCACACCCGTCGGCCCCGCGAACGTCCAGCTCGTCCTGCACCCGTCCCTGCACGGCGGCACCACCCTCGAACTGCCGCCGCTCGGCGCCGTCCACCTCGACACCCACGCCGGCCCCGTCTCCGTCGAGGCCCACCTCACCGACGTCCGGCCCGACCAGGCGCAGAAGCTGATCGAGGACGACTCGCAGCTCGACCGCGTCACCGACCAGATCGCCGACCAGATCCGGCACGGCGTGACCGTCCTGCTGATCCGCGCGGTCGTGCTCGCGCTGGTCTTCGCGTTCCTCGCCGGGCTGATCCTGTTCCGGTCCTGGCGGCGCGCCGTCGCCGCGCTCGGCGCGTCCGCCGCCGGCGTGGTCGCCGTCGCCCTGGTCGCCTGGACGACCTTCAACCCCGACTCCATCGGCGAGCCCCGCTACACCGGCCTGCTCGCCAACGCCCCGCAGGTCGTCGGCGACGCCGAGACCGTGTTCACCCGCTTCTCCACCTACCGCGCCAACCTCGCCCGCCTCGTCGGCAACGCCTCCAAGCTCTACGCCGCGACCTCGGCGCTGCCGACCTACGAGCCGGACCCGTCCACCATCCGCGTGGTGGACGTCTCCGACATCCACCTGAACCCCACCGCGTGGAACGTCATCAAGTCCGTCAGCACCCAGTTCCACGCCACCTTCATCATCGACACCGGCGACCTCATGGACCACGGCAGCAAGCCCGAGGACAAGTTCGCCGACTCGATCTCCGGCCTGAAGATCCCGTACGTCTACATCCGCGGCAACCACGACTCGAAGGGCACCCAGCGGGCCGTCGCCCGGCAGAAGAACGCGATCGTCCTGGACGACCGGACGCGCGAGGTCGGCGGCCTGAGCGTCTACGGCGTCGGCGACCCCCGCTTCACCCCCGACAAGAGCACCCGCGACGACTTCGTCGGCGCCGACCAGGTCCGCGCCGAGGGCCAGGTCCTCGCCGACCGGCTCAGCAAGTCCGGCACCAGGCCCGACGTCGTCCTCACCCACGACCCCGCCGAAGGCCAGGCGTTCTCCGGCCTCACCCCCCTGATCCTCTCCGGCCACCTGCACGCCCGCGAGACGAAGCTCCTCCCCACCGGCACCCGCCTGTTCGTCCAGGGCTCCACCGGCGGCGCCGGCCTGCGCGGCCTCGAACACGAGCAGCCGACTCCCATCGAGCTGTCCGTCCTCTACTTCAACCGCGCCTCGCACCGCCTCCAGGGCTGGGACGACCTGCAGCTCGGCGGCCTCGGCCTCACCTCCGCCAAGATCGAGCGCCACCTCGAGCCCGACCCGGGCCGCGCCATCCGGCCGCAGCCCCCGGCCACCGCCCCGCCCGCGTCCCCGACCTCCCCGTTCCCGTCGAGGTTCCCGTCCGACTGGCCGTCCCGCAGCCCGTCCCCCACCACGTCGCCGACGTCGTCGCCGTCCCCCACCCGCGAACGCGGGTAACCGTTTGCGCGCCGCCCCGCCCCGTCCTCTACACTTGACCGGGTCGAGTGGCAACCATCTCTGCCACCACCGGGCCCCCTTCGTCTAGCGGCCTAGGACGCCGCCCTTTCAAGGCGGTAGCGCCGGTTCGAATCCGGTAGGGGGTACCACGCGCATGGCTGCAAGATCACCATCCGGCCCATCGCCGTCCCCCCTGATCGCCGCATTCGCGGCCCGTAGTTGCGTGTCCGCCGTTTCGGGCGTGATCGTGACCTGAACCTCGACCTGGTTGCCCTGCTTGTCATGCCGCATCTGGACGGCGAACGCGTCCAACAAACGCCGCAGCGTCGGCTCCGGTAGCAGGTCGAGGTCGACTGTCCCGGTCGGGCAGTGGTCCAGCAGCTCGGGACACGGCGCCACCGGCGTCGCGTCCCGTAGTTCGCGCAGCGTGGTCTGTTTGGCCTCCAGGTCCGCGCCGAGGCGTGTGGTGCGTTCGTTGATGGAGTTGACGAAGACGGGCGTGGGGTCGTCGGCGGCCTCCAAAGAGTCGAGGACGCGTTCCTTGCGGCGCTTCAACTCCGCGATCTGTCGCTCGACCGTCACCAGGCGTTCCCGGTGTTCGTGGAGATGGGTGTCATCGATCCGGGCGAGCAGAGTGCGCAGGCGTTCACGGCGGTGGGGTCCGAAGACCTCCCGGTTGAAGAACTCGGTCAGGCCCGCCATGAGCGGCTCCTCCCGAACCCAGATGCTCGCCGGGTGCCCTTCCGGACGGTAGGCACGAGCGGGACGGCAGATGTAGTAGATCCGGCCCCGGCTTTCCTTACCGAACATCCGTCGCCCGCACAGTCCGCAGGTCATGTAGGAGCGGAGCGCGTAGGAGCGACGGGTATCGGTGTGCGCGGTGTTGGGCCCCGGGCGGCTGCGTGAACCCTCCCGGTCACGGGCGACCTTCTGGGCGTCAGTGAAGGTTTCGACGCTCACCAGGTCAGGATGGGTGGGTGCGCTGGACCAGATCCACGCCTCGGGAGGGTTGTTTCGGCCCCCGGCCGAGGTGGTGGCCTTGCGGTTCCACACCATGTAGCCGGTGTACTTGGGATTGGTCAGCACCTCCCGGATCGAGGAATAGGTCCACTTGCCCACACTGCGGTGCTTCGCGGTGGCGACCGGCGGCGGGTACCGATCCAGATCGCAGTTGAGCCGGTCGGCGATGGCCTGATAGCCGAGACGCTCAGTGACGCGGGTCTCGAAAATTGTCTGCACGACCGGGCCGCGCGCCGGGTCGGGAACCAGGACATGCTTGGTGGCTCCCTGCTCACGGCGGGCGGCGACCGGGTGAGGGACCTTGTGCGCCAGATATCCGTACGGAGGCCGTCCGACGTTGAAGCCTTGCTCGGTGTGGACTTCGAACCCGCCCCAGGCCTTCTCCAGCATCTCCAGGACGTACCACTCGGCCACGCCCTGCTTCACCCGTCGCGTGAGCACCTGGGAGGAGCGTTTCCCGTTCAGGGTGATCGGTTCGTCGGACGCCCACAGCGGGATCCCGACCTTCTCCAGGGTGTTCTCGATCTGGGTGCCGACGTAGGTTCGCCGCGCGATCCGGTCGACCGACTCGCAGATCACCGCGTCGAACCGCCGATCGGCCCGGGCCGCTTCCGACAGCAGGTCTTGAATGCCGCCATCGCGCGGAACCGGAATGTCGAACCGCTCGTGCCCGCGTCCGAACCCGCGGGCGGCGAGGTCCTTGCGTCCGGACTCGATGTCGTAGAAGTGCGCGACGATCACGGCGCGTCCCGGAAGGGATGTGTGCAGGGCGGTCTGGCTGTTGGCGAGTTGGCGTGGAAGCGACAGTGTCGGGTCCTGTTTGTCTTCGGTCGAGGTCCGGCCCGCGAACGCGACCTTGAGCGGACCGTCCAGCCGAAATCCTCCGCCAGGTCCGGTCAGTCCTGCGGATCGGCCGCTGTGGATTCCCCGGGTGAAGACGTCGAGCGGGATCGGGCTGTGTGTCTGGTCCGCCATTGCAGTACCTCCTTGATCGCCAGTGCCTGGGCCCGAGTGATTTGCTTCTGGACCGGCGGAGGCGCAATGAGCATCCGCCAGACCAACTCGGGGGCCACACCCGCTTCTCGGGTGCGCCTGCCCGAACCGCTCACCGGTGCCCCCGTCGCCGGGTGGTGGTGACGGTGGGGTAGGCGGTCGGCCGGTTCGGATAGGACGGCACACCTTCACCGTGAAGATCAAGCCCAGCTACCTCGTTCGGTGAAGCCACCGTCCGGGTTCGGGCCTGGAACACCAGCAGGTCCTCATGGGCCGTGGCCAAGGCTGGGATGCCGTTGTCGCGGAGGCGGCGGGCTTCGATCATCTGGAAGAACGAGGCGCGGGTGACGATCCGTCCGTCGCGGAGTCCGCACAGCAGGGCGGCGAACCTGTCGACCAGGATCAGGCCGTTGTCTTCGGCGGTGGTGATGACCTGGCCCGGCAGGTCGACGAGTTCGCCAGCGACGCGGAAGGGGCGGACGGTGACCGCGATGACTCCGCCGGGGCGCAGGAGGGCTGCACATCCGGCGAGGATCTGCCCGAACCCGGTGACGAGTTCGGCGGTCGGACGGTGGGCGAGGTTGCGGCGGTCGGTGGAGTAGCGGTTGTGGGACTTGTCGATCTTTCTGCCGCCGTTGTCTCGACCGGTTCGCACCTGCCCATGGGTGGTCGCTCCGTAGGGAGGCGAGGTCACCACGAGTGCGGCAGTGTCCGTCCGCTCGGCGAGAGCGGTGGCGATGTTGCGAGCGTCGCCGTGCACGACCTGCCCGGTGCCGGTCGCTCCTTGGGTGCGGGCGTGGCGGAGGTTTCCGGCGGCCATCTCCGCGAAGCGCGCCTCGTACTCCATGCCGGCGGCGTCGCGTCCCTGGTGGACGGCTTCGACCAGGGTGGTGCCGATGCCGCACATCGGGTCGACAATCAGGTCGCCGGGCTCGGTGTAGGTGGCGATGACCTGGGCGGCGATCGCGGGAAGCATCTTGGCCGGGTGCGCCATCGACTCGGGCGTGTAACGGCCCTTGCGCTGGAGACGCGAGGGCCGCTGGCCGGTGAGCAGCACGGAGGTGAACACACGGCTATTCACGCCGGTGTTCATGTTCACGCCCGTGTTCATGCCGGTGTTCATGTTCGTGTTCATCGGGCGCCTCCCTGACCGTTGCCGGGCCGAGTCAGCAGGCAGACGTCGGCGTGGACACGTGCGGCCGGTGGCAGGGCACGAGAGCGGATGTCGCGGAGTTGGCCGAGGTCGCCGGGGCCAGCCTGGACGAGAAGGGTGTCTCCTTCAACCGGGACGCGCACGGCGATGACGTGCTGGCTGTAGCGGAACCCGGCGGTGCGCGCCTGCCGGATGATCGCCGGTGCCGGGTCGACGAGGCGTCCCTGGTGGTGGCGGGCGGTGGTGACGACCGCCAGATGTCCGCCCGGCCGGAGCAGGCGGAACGCGGCGGGCAGGAACGAGCGGGCTTGGAAGGCGCTGTCGGTCAGCACGTCGGACAGGCAGGCCGGGCACCCGCGACGGGCTTGACCGGTTCTCGTCCCGGTGTCGGTCGCGGTGGCGCCGGGCGTCGGCGGTGCCGCGATCACCAGGGAGACCTGGCCGAGGTGGTCGGCGATACCGCGGTGCATCTGGTCGGCGCGGCAAGGACGCATCTTCACCCGTTCGAGGTGTTCGAGCGGCAGTACGGCGCGGAGTTGGGTGCCGATGTGGCGGGCGAGAGGGAAGTGCGGGACGCAGGCGATGGCCCGCCGGTCGAGGTGCGCGGCGGCATGGAGGGTGGCGTTGTTGGCGGTGAACGCCTCGGCGACCAGGTCTCCCTCCTGGGTCGTGCTGGTGATGAGGTGGCGGGCCAGCGCGGTGCTGATGCTCGCGCGGTGCCGGTCGCAGGTACGGACCCGTGCGGCGCGGTGCACCGGTCCTTGACGCTGTTGGCCGTCGTGACGGAAGGGCTGGTCGGTGGTGTCGTCGGGGCAGAGCCAGACGGTCAGTGGCAGGAACTGCCGCGCGGGAATCGCCGGTGTCGGCTTGGGCTGGTCGGTGTTGGTCATGCTGGGTGACCCGTGATGGTCGCCCGGTCCCCTGTCACTAAGTAAGAGACCCGTCGCGTGCGGACCTTGGACAACCGGCGCCTCCGGCGAACCACTGGACGGGGTCGCAGCCGACGAGGTGCACCGCCGCCTGGATCGGCCGACGGTCTCCCGTGAACGCGATAGATGGAAAAGGGAAAGCCCCTGAACACTCGCCGGCGTGTGAACAGGCCGCAGAGAGGTCGAGGACCAAAAGGGAGCGATCCGGGCAGTGGAGGGGTACCGCAAGAGGGCGGCGAAGGGTTTTGATCTTCCTTTCCCCGTTCACACGCCGGCCTGGCGTCCATGCAGGTCAGAGGCGTTTCGCGCACTTGTCGATCTTTGACCGGGCGAATCCACCTCTCCTGTACTCACGGTCCGCGCATCGCGTCCATGCAGGTCACAGTGATTTTCAGCGGATCATGAACAGATTGGGTGCCGGTTCGGCTGTGCGTCCACGCCGAGGGACGGCCGAGAAGTGTCCATGATCTGTCCATGGCGTCTGTGGAGATGTCGGTGTCCGATCCGGAACCGATCACTCGGGGGTCTTCATGCACACTGCCAGCCTCTTCACCGCCGCCGCCGCCCGGCCGACCAGCGGCCCGGCCCTTGGCAAGGCGTCGCGTTCACGCGGCCGCGCAGACATCGCCGACCGCCAGTGCGACCGCCGCACCGCGCTGGAGACCGCGCACGCGCTGAACGCCGCGGAGCGCAGCTTCGCCGCGCTGGTGCAGGGGCCGGCGCCGTTGACGGTGGACGGCGCCGCGCTCGGGCACGGGCTGCCCGCCCGCCCGATCGATCTGCTGGAACTGCGGGCGATCCTGCTGCACCCGGCGACGCCCTGCGACACCCGCGACCATGTGTGGAGGGACCTGGTCACGCGGGCCCGCCGCCACGGCGCCGACTGGATCATCGGATGCGTGGGCGTCGCACTGCCGGGGTTGAAGGCGGTCGTACGTGACCGGCTCGTCTACCTGGACAGCGACTCCGAGGTCGGTACCGCGCGGATCGCCGGGGACCTGGTGACCGCGTTCTTCCACGCGCTGCTGCGCGCGGATCTGAACCGGCCGAAGGTCGCGCAGCGGCTGGTGTCGCAGTCAGCCCAGAACGTGGTGCGCACCTACCGGCCCAAGGTGCGGACGGTGCCGGTCGACCCGTACACCATGGCCGAACTGGACCCGTCGGCCGCCTCGGCCGGCGGGCACCCGGAGATGCTGCTGGACTCGGCGGTGCGCCAGGGCGTCATCACGGCGCCCGACGCCGAGATCATCGCCGTGACCCGGCTGGAGAAGGTGCCCCCAGCGGAGCTGGCCGAACGCCTGGGCACCTCCTACGAGGCACTGATGAAGCGCCGTCGCCGCGCCGAGATGCGGCTGGTCGAGGCGGTGAAGGACAACGGGCTGCGCGACGACATCGAGTACCTGATGTCCACAACCGGGGTCTGAGGGGTCCCTTCCTTGTTGAGAGGAACCGCAGGGGCGAGGACGGGTCGCGGGCCGGATGTTCACCCGGTCCCCACGTCCGACCATCCGCCGAGTGCCCTTGAAGGAGGACACCCGCACGGCCCGACCCCGTCTTCGCCCCGCGGTTTCCCTCACCACCCGCAGCGCGCCGTTCCCGCGCCTGCTGCGTCCCGCATCGTGCTCGCGCTTGGAGGGCTCTGGTGAGCATCCGCCCCTTGTCCGATCTCGTTCCGTCCCGCTTGCCGCGTTGTCGGCTCCGTGTGAGCCGGGCGCGTCTGGTCGTCGCCGTCCTGACCGGTTGCGCCGGTTTGCTGCTGTCGTGCTCGGTGGTCGTGGTCACGGTCACCGCGGTCGCGCAGGCCAGTGCCGAACCGGCCGTGCTGGCCGGCAACGCGCGGCTCGATCAGGTGATCGGCAATCTCCGTAATGTCATCGTCGGGTTGCTGGTCGCGCTGGCCACGCTGTTCGCCACGATCGGCGGTGTCCGCTACCTGCTGGCCGGGGGTGATCCCAGCGAGGCCGAGGCGGGGAAACGGACCCTGCGCAACGCGGCGATCGGATACGGGATCGCGGCTCTCGCTCCGGTCTTGGTGCAGATCCTCCAGTACATCGTCGGGTCCTGAGCGTGCGCGCCTTCCCAGTGAAGGGCTCGCGCTGGCTGGTCCTGCTCGGTGTCATGGCACTCGCCGGGGTCTGCGTGCTGAGCGTGGCGTCACGCGCCGACGCGGCGGAGCCTCCGCCGAGCCCGTCGCCCGCACCGGCGCCCAGCACCACCCCGCCTGCGACGCCGTCCGTAGTCCCGAGCGAGACGCCGTCCATCTCGCCGAGTGGCACCGACACCGGCGACGGCGACGGGACTTCGACCGGAGGGGACGGCAAGGACGAGTGCGGCTGGATCGATGTCGGTTGCAAGACCAAGCAGGCCATCACCGGCTGGTTTCAGGCCCTGGCCAGCGGGGCTCTGAAGCCGGTGATGGGCACGCTGGCGGCGACGCAGTTCTCCACGCCCGAGATCGGGTCGGGGCCGATGAAGCGGGCCGAGCAGATCTGGGGCACGTCGCTGGCGATCGCCGACACCTGCTTCGTGCTGCTGGTGACGCTCGCCGGCGTGCTGCTGATGGCCGGTCAGAGCGTCGCGGGCGAGACCTCGCCCGGCCCGGTCATCAGGCGCCTGGTACTGGCGTTCCTCGCGATGAACACCAGCCTGATCTGGATCGGCTACGGCATCCAGTTCGCCAACGGCCTCGCCTCGGCGATCCTGATGAACGGCACCGACAAGATCGACCCGGACCAGGCCGGACGAGTGCTGGCCGAGGGCATCGAGGCGTCCATCAACACCGGCGGCGCCTTCTACACGATCGTCTCCCTGATCATCGTGGTCCTGGCGACGATCCTGCTGTTCGGCTACGTGATGCGCCTGGCGATCACCATGGTCCTGGTCGGCCTGGCACCGGTCGCGCTGATGTTCCACGCCCTCGCGCTGACCGAGGGCCTTGCGCGGCTCTGGTGGCGCGGGATCTCCGGCACGTTGGCGATCCAGGTCTGCCAATCGTTCGTGTTCATCACCGCTGTGCAGTTGCTGTTGTCGCAGCACGGTGACAACAACCACTTCTTCATCGGTGTCCCGACCGAGCGGGCCGAACTGATCGACCTGCTGCTGGTCATCGCACTCCTGTACATGCTGATCCGCATCCCGCGGTGGGTCGCCCGGACGGTGTGGCAGCCCGCGCAGCCGCGCATGCTCCGCCAACTCGTCCGGACGCTGCTGGTCTACAAGGTGTTCGGCGCCGTCAACAAAGCCGCCGGCCAAGTCCTTCGGAGCGGGAAGTCCACGCGGACCGCGGCGGGGAGCACGAGTGGTGGCCGCCGTCCGGGGCCCGGCGGTGGAGAACATCGGCGCCCCGGCCCGCACGGTGGACCCCATGGCGGTCCGAACGGCCCGCGCGGGGGTCCCGGTCCCCAACCGGATCGCGGTAGCGCCCAGGGCGGCCGTCCCGACGAACGGCCCGGCCCCGACCGCCCGCACCGGCGCCGCCCCGGCGCCAACCCGGCGCCCCGCACCGCCCCGCACACGGCAGGACGTACGGGCACCGGCACGCCGCATAGGCCCGGCCATGACACGGCGCCAGGGACGAACCCCCCGCGCCGCCCGTCCGGGATACCCGGCCCCGCCCGGACACCCGGCGGCGGCCCCGCCCGGCCACGACCGCCCGTCCCGCCGCAGCCACCCGCACGCCCCTACCGACGCACCGACCGTCCCCGCCGCCCGGCGCCGCGCGCGTTCGTGCGTCTTGATCCGCCACGCCAACGCCGTCACGGCAGGAGAAACCGTTGAACGACGACTACGAGCCGCTGTCGGCCCGCATCCCCGCCGACATCGAGCAACCCGACAAGATCATGTACGGGCTCACCGGCCGCCAGCTCGCCATCCTCGGCACCACCGCCCTGGTGACGGTCACGGTCTTCACGGCCGCCGCGCCCGTCCTGCCCGTCCCGATCGTCGCGGGACTCTGCTTTCCGCTGGTGGCGGCCGGATGCTCGATGGCGCTCGGCCGCCGCGACGGCATGGGCCTGGACCGGTTCGCGCTCGCCGCCCTCGACCACCTGCGCCGCCGCCGAACCCTGGTCGCCGCACCCGAAGGCGTGGCGCCACCTCCGGCGTGGTGCCGGGTACGCGGCACGCTGCCCGGGCCGCTGCGGTTCCCGGTCCGCGCCATCCGCCAAGACGGCGTCATGGACCTGGACGGCGGCGCAACCGCCGCACTCGTCCGGGCGGGAACCATCTCGCTGGGGCTGCGCACCGCCGCCGAACAGACCGCCCTGGTCGGGTTCTTCGGACGGTGGCTCAACTCCCTGGAATCCCCAGTGCAAATCGTCGTCCAGGCCCGCCCCGTCGACCTCTCCGAACTCACCGACCGGGTAAGCGAGGCAGCCGCCGACCTTCCGCATCCGGCGTTGCGGCGAGCCGCCGAAGGCCACGCCGCCTACCTCGACGAGCTGGGCGCCTCCCGGAACCTGCTGACGCGCGAAGTGCTCATCGTCCTGCGCGACCAGCCCATGCACGCCACACCAGGCGCCGGACGAAGGGGCCGGGGGCGGGCACGCGAGGCCGGCGCCGCGATCGTCGCACGCCGCGCCATCGACACCGTCCGCACCCTGACCGGCTTCGGGCTCAGCGCCCAGGCCATGGACGCAGACGAATGCGTCCGCGTGCTTTCCGAAGCGCTCTCGCCCAGCGAGACACGCCCCGTCCCGTCCGCCGACCTCGACCAGCCCATCACCGTCCACGACACGACCGAGGAGCCTCAGCCATGACGCGATTCCACCGCCGCCCCCACCACAATTCGACCGACCCGACCGACCTGGTCGCCGGGCTCCGCATGGGCGCCCAAGGATTCTGCGGCGAAATCGCCGCGGTCGATCTGCTGATCGCCCACCGCTTCTGGCTCACCCGCGACGACTTCCTCGAACGCTTCATCCACACCGGGCCCGTTCCGTTGGACAGCGTCGAGCCCGCCTTGGCGTGGGTGAGGTGGACCGCCGCCGCCACCGCCTTCGATTCGGGACGGCTGGCGTGCTCGTCCGGGGAGGCCGCCGTCCTGGATATCGCCATCGCCCTGGCGACCGGCCGCCGGTTCCCCACCTCCGCACTGAGCAGTCTCGACCGCGACAACTTCGCCAAGGTCCTCACCGCGATCGTCCGCGCGGGCGGCCACAAGAACGTCCAAGTGGAGATCCGATGACCACAACGCATCGTTCACCACTTCGCGCGGTCTTCTCGCTGATGGCCGGCGCCGCGCCGACTTCCGCCCAAGACGGCGACGCCCAGGAAGCCACCACCGATCTGGGTAACCTGCTCGCGCCGTCCGCGCTGCGCATCAACGCCTCGTCCTTGGAACTACCCGAGGGCAATTGCGCCTCGTTCGCGATCGCCGGATACCCGCGCGAGGTCGGTGCCGGCTGGCTGGAGCCGCTGCTCACCTATCCCGGCCGCCTCGACGTCTCGCTTCACATCGAGCCGATCCCGCCGATCGTGGCCGCGCAACGCCTGCGTCGACAGCTCGCGCGGCTAGAGTCCAGCGCACGCGCGAACGCCGAGGCCGGCCGGCTGGCCGACTTCAACGTCGAGGCCGCCGCCGACGACGCCGCCGAGTTGGCCGCCTCACTCGCCAGAGGGCACGGCCGCCTCTTCCGCGTCGGGCTCTACCTCACCGTCCACGCCCTCGACGCCGAGGAACTGGACGCCGAGGTTCAGCAGGTGCGGGCGCTGGCCGGGTCGCTGCTGCTCGATGCCCAGCCCACGACGTTCCGCGCCTTGCAGGGCTGGACGACCACACTTCCGCTCGGCGTCGATGCAATCCGGCAGCGCCGGACCTTCGACACCCAGGCGTTGGCCGCCTCGTTCCCGTTCGCCTCACCCGACCTCAACGCCCCCGCCGGATCCACCGGCGTGCTCTACGGGGTGAACGTCGCCAGCTCCGGCGTGGTCGTCTGGGACCGGTTCGCCCAGGACAACCACAACTCCGTCGTCCTAGCCCGATCAGGGGCCGGCAAGAGCTACTTCACCAAGCTCGAGGCCCTGCGCCTGCTCTATCACGGGGTCGAGGTGTCGGTAATCGACCCCGAAGACGAGTACCGAGCCCTGGCCGAGACCACCGGCGGCACCCACCTCGCCCTCGGCGCGAAAGGGGTCGCGTTCAACCCATTCGACCTGCCCACCGACCAGGGCGACGACACACTGATCCGCCGCGCGCTGTTCACCCAGACCCTCGTCGCCGCCATGCTCGGCGAACCGCTGAAGCCGTCCGCGCGGCCCGTCCTGGACCGCGCGGTACTGGCCGCCTACGCAGCCAAGGACATCAACAGCGACCCGACCACCTGGACACGCCCCGCGCCGCTGCTGGCCGACCTCGTCGAACAACTCGCCATCAGCTCCCACCCGGACGGCGTGGAGATCGCCGACCGCCTCGCTCCCTACGTCGCGGGGTCCTACAAGGAACTGTTCGCGCAGGCGACGACGACCCGGCCCGACGGGCATCTGGTGGTGTTCTCACTGCGCGACCTGCCCGAAGAGGTCAAGTCGGTCGGGGTGCTGCTGGCGCTGGACGCGATCTGGCGCAAGGTCGCCAACCCCGCCGACCGCAAGCCCCGTCTCGTCATCGTCGACGAGGCATGGATGCTGATGAACCAAGCCGAAGGCGCCCGCTTCCTCTACCGGCTCGCCAAGTCCGCACGCAAGCACTGGGCCGGGCTGACCGTCGTCACCCAGGACGCCGCCGACCTCCTCGCATCCGACCTTGGCCGCGCCGTCGTCGCCAACTCCGCGACCCAGATCCTGCTCCGCCAGGCACCCCAGGCCATCACCGCCGTCGGCGACGCGTTCGGCCTGTCCGACGGCGAGCGCGCATATCTCCTGTCCGCGGAACGCGGCGAGGGCCTCCTCTGCGGGGGAAACGCCGGCGACCGGGCAGCCTTCGCCGCCATCTCCTCACCCGAAGAACACCAGGTCATCACGACGAACCCCGCCGAACTGCTCGACCACCACGACGGAGAGGACGACCCGCTGTGACCATGCTCCAGGACGTCCCGCACTGGACCCGCATCTTCGACCAAGCCGGACAGATCCCCGCGCTCGTCGCACACTACGGCCCGGCCACCGCTTTTGCCGCAGGATCGGCCACCGTCGCTGTTCAGGCAATGTCGGCGCTGGTGCGGCGCTGGCAGAACCGGCGGTTCGGCCACGACGCACGCCTGATCACGGTATCGGTGCCGCCGCAGGTCGACCCGGCCAGCGCGCCTGCCTGGTGGGCCCACCAGGCAGGCTTGCTCGCCCCCGCGTGGAAACGCTGGCTCTTCGGCCAGCCGCACCTTGCGTTCGAATACGTCGCCGACGCCTCCGGAGTCCACTTCCAGATCTGGGTGCCCGGGACGGTACCGCCCGGCATGGTCGAGGAGACGATCCGAGCCGCCTGGCCGGGCGGCACCACCACAACCCAACCGGCCGCACCTCCCATCCCCTTGGGCGCGGCAACAGCCGGGGGCCGTCTCGCGCTGTCTCGAGTGGACTCACACCCGCTCAAGACCGACCACCACACCGACCCGATCCGCTCTCTCCTCGGCGCGATGTCGGGGCTCTGTGCAGACCAGTACGCCGCCGTCCAGATCCTTGCCCGCCCGGTCACCGGCCGTCGTCTCGCCCGTGCCCACCGCGTCGCCTCCCAACTCAAGGGCGGGAACCCGGCCTCGTCACGGGGGTTCTTCTTCGACCTGCTCACGCCCGGTCTACGCACCGGCGGCCCGCAATCTGGCACCGTCCAGGCCAGTTCGCACCCCGAGCGCGCCGAGCAGGTCCGCGCGATCCTGGCCAAGGCGACGCAACCGCGCTTCGAGGTCGACATCCGGTACGCCGTGGGATCGTCCAACACCGAACACGCGAGAAAATGGCTGCGCGGACGCGCTCACGCCATCGCCTCAATCGCCGCGCTCTACGCCTCCGGCCACCAGCACCTCCGCCGCCGCAGACTCCACCACCCCGCCGCAGCCTTGGACGATCGGCAGCTCGGACGCGGCTACCTGCTCGGCGCCGCCGAGTTGGCCGTGCTCGCGCACCTGCCACTGGACGCCGACGCCCCCGCCATCACCCGCGCAGGCGCCCGACCGGTGCCGCCCTCACCCGACGTCCCCACCGGCCCCGACGCCGTCAACGGCCCCGCACGGCTGCTGGGTGACGCCGACGCCGGTCACCGGCGCCCGGTCGCGGTCCCGGTCGTCGGCGGGCGCCAGCACCTGCATGTCCTGGGCCAGACCGGCGTCGGGAAATCAACCCTGCTCGCCTCGCTGGTGCTGGCCGACGCCCGCGACGGTCGAGGCGCCCTGGTCATCGATCCCAAAGGTGATCTCATCGCCGACGTCTTGGACCGGCTCCCGGCTCGGATGGCGGGCCGGACGGTGGTGTTCGACCCCTCCGACCCAGCGCCGCCGCCCTCGGTCGGCATCTTGTCCGGCCCCGACCCGGCGTTCGCCGTCGACTCGGTCGTCTCCATCTTCCATCGCTGTTTCCGCTCCTCCTGGGGCCCGCGGCTGGACGACCTGCTGCGTTCGGCCTGCCTGAGCCTCATGCACGCCCACGGCCCCCGCGCCACCCTCGCCCAAATTCCGCAACTGCTCACCGACACAGCCTTCCGCGCCCGCGTCGTCAGCCGTCTGAAAGACGACCTGTTGCAAGGGTTCTGGGCCGGCTACGACGAGCTGTCACCCGCGGGCAGGGCGGCCGCGATCGGGCCCGTGATGAACAAGCTCCGCGCCGTCCTGCTCCGCCCGTTCGTCCACCAAGCACTCTCCGCCACCGGTTCCACCGTCGACCTGGCCCGCCACCTCGACCACGGCGGCCTCGTCCTTGCACGCCTACCCAAAGGCGTCCTCGGCGAGGACGCCGCCCGCCTCCTGGGATCCCTCCTGCTCGCCCACACCTGGCAAGGGATCACCCGCCGCGCCGATCTACCCGAGCACGAACGTCCGGACTCGGCCGCCTACATCGACGAATGCCACAACTTCCTCAACTTGCCCGGCTCGGTCTCCGACATCCTCGCCGAGGCCCGCGGCTACCGGCTCTCACTCGTCCTGGCCCACCAACACCTCTCGCAGTTGCCCAAGGACCTGCGCGACGCCGTCTCCGCCGACGCCCGCAACAAGATCTACTTCGCCACCTCACCCGAAGACGCCGCAGACCTCGCCCGACACGCCGGCCCCGTCCTGTCCGCACACGACCTCGCCCACCTCGGCGCCTACCAAGCCGCCGCACGCCTCGTCACCGCCGGCCAGCCAACCGGGGCTTTCACCTTCCGCACCCGCCCACTCCGCGACCCGATCCCCGGCCGCGCCGACCACATCCGCGCCGCATCACGCCGACGCTTCACACCACGCACCCTCGCCACCAAACCCGCCACCGCAACGGCGGAGGCTCTCGACCCGCGCGCCCAACACCTCACCACCCAGGAGGACCAGCCGCAGTGAAGCAGGCCATCCGCCACCGCCGAGCACCCGCCACACCCCGACGCGCCGCACCCGACTTGTTCCTCGAACTGCGCGGCCGCCTCACCGACCGCGACCGCGCCATCCTGAATCTCGTCTGGGAACACCGCGTCCTGACCACGCACCAGATAGCCGCGATCTTCTTCACCACACCCGGCAAGGCCCGCGACCGCCTCCTGCAACTGTTCCGTCTCCAAGCCCTCGAACGCTTCCAGCCCTGGGTCCCCGTCGGCGCCGCGCCCTACCACTGGGTCCTCGGCCCGCTCGGCGCGCAATGCCTCGCCGCCTTCAACGACACCACCGTCGCCGCGCTCGGCTACCGCCGCGCCACCGCCCTGCAGATCAGCCACTCCCGCCATCTGGCCCACCAGGTCGGCGTCAACGAATTCTTCACCCAACTCCACACCCACGCCCGCCGCGCTTCCGGCGCCCACCTCGACACGTGGTGGCCCGAACGCCGCTGCACCCAACTGTGGGGCGACCTCGTCCGCCCCGACGCCTACGGCCGCTGGACCGAGACCGGCCCCCCACACCAGGAGCTGACGACGGTCGACTTCTTCCTCGAACACGACACCGGCAGCGTCACCCTCGCCAAGGTCGCCGCCAAAATCAACGGCTACAACGCCCTCGCCGAGGCAACCGGCATCACCACACCCGTCCTGTTCTGGCTCCCCAGCACCCGCCGCGAAACCAACCTCCGCGCACTACTGGGAACACCACCGGTCCCCGTCGCCACCGCCGTCCACACACCCGCCAACGGCCCCGCCGGGACCGTGTGGCTACCGGCCGGACAGGACGGTCCCCGCCGCCGCTTGGCCGACCTGGCGACCACACCAGCGCCCGCATCCGAGGCCCGTACCGACAGCACGGAGGACGCCGGTTGCCGATAGTCGCGTTCCTGGTCGCCCTCGGCGTCCTGGTGGTCGTCCTCATCGGCGCCGTCACCGGCTCGACGCCCCAACCCGATGCCTGCGAGTCACAGGTCGCCGGCCCGCCGGTCGCCGGCATTCCCGCCACCTACCTCGCCCTCTACCGCAAGGCCGGAGCCGACTACGGCATCCCGTGGGAGATCCTCGCCGCCGTCGGAGCCGTCGAGTCCGACCATGGCCGCTCCCACGGGGCCGGCATCCACTCCGGCGAGAACAGCGCGGGCGCCGGAGGTCCCATGCAGTTCCTATCCGGCACATGGAAAACGTACGGCGTCGACGGCAACCACGACCGCAGAAAGAACCGCTACGACCCCGCAGACGCCATCCCCGCCACCGCCAACTACCTCCGCCACAACGGCGCACCACCCAAGATGCGCGCCGCCCTGTTCACCTACAACCACAGCAACGCCTACGTCGACGACGTCCTCAACCGCGCCCACGCCTACAAGCTCGCATCCACCACCAGCGCATCACCCGCGCCGATCCCGGCCGCCCAGTGCGCCGAGTCAGCCGCGATCATCGCCCCCAACGCCACCATCGCAAAGATCATCGCCTTCGCCATGGCTCAACGCGGCAAGCCCTACGTCTTCGGCGCCGCCGGGCCCAACGCATGGGACTGCTCCAGCCTCGTCCAAGCCGCCTACGCAGCCGCCGGGCTCACCATCCCACGCACCACCTTCGCCCAGTGGCCCTTCGGCGTCCAGATCCCCAACGACAATGCCCAGCCCGGTGACCTGGTCTTCTTCAACTCCGGCCCCGGCACCTCCACCACCACACCAGGCCATGTCGGCCTCGTCATCGGACACGGCCAAATGATCGCCGCCCGCTGCTCCACCTGCCACCCGGCCATCGGCGTCGAGACCTACCACCGCCCCGACTGGATCGGCACCACCCGGCCCCTCCTCCGCGTGACAAGCACCTCCAACCGAGACCAGCCCCTCCCTGGCAATGGCCACCAGCCCTGAAGCAGCCACGTCATCGGGCGCCCGGCTCGAGAGAGCCCGAGTCCGGGCGGGACGGCCGCCACCTTCCCAGCCGGCCTTCTCGTGGGCCCGGCCGTCGCCCCAGACGATCTTGCCGCCGCGCCGAAAAGGTTCCACTGCCGGGGGAACACAGCGGCGAGGTCACGGCGACCTTGCCCTTGACGCACGAGGGGGCGGTCAATGACGCCCCGGTTCCGTCCAGGACCGGACCACCCGCACGCAGGGACATCCCGTCCCCGCACCGCCTAGCCGAAGGAGCACAATCCCATGGCGCACACCGACCGCCTTCACGACACCCAGAAGACACCAACCGCGCCCGACCACCTCGCCCGGGAGGTCGCACGGCTGGTTGCTCCGCTGGCCCAGGCCAGTCTGATCAGCCCGGAGGACGCCGAGGTCACCCTCGACCTGCACCTCGAACAGATCGGCATCCTGCCCTTCCGCCCAGGCCTGACGCCCGACTACCGGGCCTGGGCCGGAAGCCTCACCTGGGCCGCACTCATCCTCTACCCCCGCACGCCGTACCCCGTGCACTTCCCGGTTGCTGAGGAGAACCTCGCCCGCGACGCCGCCAACGCCAAGGCGTACGTCTTCCACGCGTCGCTCTTCACCATCCAGGCATGGCACGACCGCGGCACCTTCCAACTCGTCGACCACAACGGCCCAGACGACCCAGGCGTCTTCTGGATCAACCTCGCTGGCACGTCCGTACGCGAAGACCTCGAGCCCTACCGCATCGCTCTCACCGACATGACCAGCTGAACAGGAAGAGAAGGCACCCGGAACACCGGGCGGGGAACCACCAAGTCCCCACCCCGGAACTCTTCGCGTCACCTGAACGCGCACGGGGCCGCGCCGCGCACGGGGCCGCGCCGCGCACGGGGCCGCGCCGCGCACGGGGCCGGGTGGCGTTCCGCCTACCCGGCCCCTATCGCGTGTGACGCGCTGTGCGCTGTCCTGCCGGGTCTACCAGCGGCGTTCGATGCCGCCGCCCATGAGACGGCACGCGCGCTCGTCGTCGGCGCTCAGAATGACGACCGGCAGTTCGGCGACGCCGGTCTGTTTGGCCTTGTGGATCCGGTGCCATCCGTCGATCACGATCGGCGTCCCCACGTCAGGAAGCGGGACGGCCAGCAGCGGACGGGACAGATCCACTGTCCGCGCGTAATCCGGGTCGATGCGTATCAGCGGGCCGAGCGCGCCGATCTGGTGGACGTTCGCACGCGTGACCGGGTGGCGGGCGGCCGCCCGTGCGGCGCGCGCGACGTCCCATGCCCATCCGAGTAGGACGAACACCTGGTCGTAGGGGTCGTGTTCCGTGTCGTGCGAGGTCGTGCCGGTCGCCTCACCGGACATGTAACGTCTCCTTCGTCATGACTGCCTGATCGCGTTGGGTGGGGTCGTGAGACCCCGTGTCATGACGGGGCGGACGGGCTGCTTCCCGTCCGCCCCGCCCCTACGTCACGCGTCCGCGTGCCCCGTGTCGCCGGTGTCCGTGCCGGTCGGGGTGGCCGCCTGGAAGCGACGCGGACGCTCACACGTCAGGACCGCCTCACCCCGCGCGACGAGGGTGTCGAGGGCATTGGCCACAGCGCCGGACGACCGGTCGAGCACCTTCGCGATCTCACCGGGCGTGAATTCCAGGTCGGGAAACGCGTTCAGGTGCCCGGCGACCAGGGGCCGCAGCGGCGTCGGTGCGCCCCGGTCAACGGTCGCGCGCGGCGCCCGCGTCCCCGTGCCCGTCCGACCGGTGGTGCGGGTGGTCCGGCGGACGCTACCGGCGTAGCGCGCGATGTCCTCCATGCCGCGCGTGACCTGCTGGTCGTCGTCCGCCGCGATCGCGGCCAGGGTGGTGGTGACCGTGCTCAGCAGGTCGGTCAGGATCACCCGCGCGGTTTCGCGCTGCTCGGCCTTGCGCAGCTCGGCGTCGACCCGCGCGCGCCGTTCGGCCTCCTCTTCCTGAGCCTTGCGCAGGGACTCGGCCGCCGCCGCCCGCCGGTCCGCCTCCTCCGCCAGGACCTGCATCGCGGTGGCCAGGGTGTCCGGTGAGATGACGCCCGCCCCCGTGCCGGTGTCCGTGCCGGTGGTGGCTTCCGGCGCGGTCGGGGCGCCGGTGGCCGTGTCGTCCGCCGGGGCGGCCGGGGTGGCGTCGTCGGTCCCGGTGTCGGCCGTGGGCGCCGTGGGGGCGACCGGCGCCCACACGTCCGGCGTGCGGCCCCGCCCAGTGCCCTCACCGGGCGCCCGGACGGCGCGCCCGGCCTCCTCAAACGCCGTCAGCGCTTTGGTCACGGTCGCGCGGCTGGTCCCGGACGCCTCGGCCAGCGCCGACACCGTCGCCCCGCCCGGCGCGGCGTTCAGCGCGTCCCACACCGCCCCGGCCGCCCCAGCCGGACGCCCGTCCGCCGTGCCGTCCGCCGTCGCGATGGTGGCCGTGTCAGCGGTCGCGGTGGTGACCGTGTCAGCGGTCGCGGTGGTGTTGGTGTTCGCCATTGTTTCTGCCTCCTGAATGGCGGCCGGTACGGCGGGACTTTCCCGCCCGGCATCGTCCGCCATGACGACCATTTCTCGATGCGACGGCGAATGCAACACGGAGCGCCGACGAATTGTGTCGCCCGAACGGCTGGAGAGGCTTACCTCAGTAAATCAAAATTTAATGACCGGGCCGACGTCCGGGAGACGCAATAGGAGGTCGGCGCGAACCTTCATGAGCCATGCCATCGAACTCGCGCGTTCCGGCCTCGCTTTGAGACGCAGGGAAGGTGCGGCCCGCTCGTCACATCACCTTCATCACATCAGCCAGCAAGCATCCCGGCCCTGCACATATGCCGGTATGGCAGGTGACACGGTTTGCATATTCAGATCCTTTCCGGAGGCGAGCACGAATGCATTCCTCGCGAGCAGCCGCACTCCTTACCTCTTCCTCTTGAGGAGGAATCCGGGTGCGCCGCCACCCCACCCGAAGACGCGCTGACCTGCGTCAACACCTCCCGAAGGCGGGGGCGTTCATAGGTGACCCCCCGCTTACTCCCCCGATCGCGCCCCCGGCCGCCCCGGCTACAACAGCTCCCGAACGCGGCAAGGCCCCGTCCGCACCTGGTGAAGCTGCGGACGAGGCCTGCGCCTGCCCCTACCCTGAGGTTGGGACCAGCCTGCTACGGACAGGCTGGTCCCGCCCTACGCGACTGACGTGGCCAGCGGCGGGTCCTCGTACGGCTTGACGATGCAGATCAGGTCAGCCCAGACGGTGTGTCCCTCGAGCGGGCTTCCGTGGACGCCGAGCATCGCGGCCATCTGCGAGACCGCCCGCAGGCCGCGCCCGCCCTCGCTCTCGACGGGTCCGTTGAGCGGGTCGTGCCGTACTGTCGGGTAGCCGCCACCGCCGAGGTCGCTGACACCGACGTAGGCCAGGCCGCCGAGCACCAGCTCGACGGTGAACCGGCCGCCGTGCTGTCCCGAGCGTGTGTGCCGCACCGCGTTGGTGGCCAGCTCAGTCACCACGAAGCCAACCTCCGCGGCGATCGAGGTCTCGGCGAACAGGAACATGGCGAACTGACGCGCCAGCGGGATCTGGTCGGCCCGTCCCGGGAAGACACGCCGCCACGACATGGACGCGCCCATCACCGAGGCCGCGGGTTCGAGATTGAATCTAACCATTCCTTGAATCCTCCCGACCGGCCGCCCCGTCGCCGCATTCCCATTAGCGCCGAATCAGCGTGGCGAACCGGCCACCATCAAGGAACACCTCGCACCCCATTGTCAAGTCCCGAAACTGACACATCAGATGCAGACGCACTTCTAGGCGAAATATGCACCCTCTCGAATCGGGCTTGGTTAAGCCAGATAGAGACCCCTGGTTCAGGAGACGAGAATACTCACCAACAACGCTTCTTCCTTATGGTGACGGCATTCCCTCCACTGACCGGCAGGCGCAGCTGGTCTCCCCGGTAACTGTCACGGCGCGGTCCACATCTCATGGGCCTGATGCGCCGGCGTGCCCCGATGCCAGCCGTGGCGGTAGCCGTGGCGCCCGAGGTATGGGCTGGTGAGGATGTGGTGAACTTCCGTCCACTGCATCAACTTCTGCCACGTGACGGCAGACAGTGGGGTCGGTGAAGCGGCGAGGGCGTGGTTGTAGACCGTGAGGGCGGCGGCGATCGTCGCTGGCAGGAGAGGGCCGTGGGTCATGGCGAGGCTGACGACAAGCTTGGCAAGGTCGTATCCGAACGGTGCGAGGGTGAGGCAGTCGTAGTCGACCATGGTGATCTGGCGGCCCATGACCATGAGGTTGCGGAGGTTGGCGTCGGTGTAGATGGCGGCGGGGGCGCCGGCGGCCGATTCGATGGCCTGGATGGCTTGTTTGGCTGTCAGAGCGGGCGCGGGAACGCTGCCGTTCTCAAGTAGGGTGCGGACGCGGTCTCGCCGTGGGGTGATGAAGTCCGGAATGGAGAGGCCGGCGCTGGCGATGAAGGGTTTATCGAGGCTGGCTTGATGCAGTGTGTTGTGGTGCACTGCCTGGTGGAAGTGGCCCATGGCTTCGGCGATGAGGGGGAGCTCGCGCGGGTGAGCGTCGCGACCCTCGACATAGTCAAACGACAGTTCGAAGGGCGCACTCCGGCGAAGTTTGGGGAGCCGCAGAGGTGTGCTGAGGGAGGCCATCTGCTCGGTGAGCCAGCGGTGGTGTGCGGCGGCCATTTGGCAGGTTCGAGGGTCGGTGTAGGTCTTGGTCCATGTGCTGGTCATGAGGGCCGCCGTTGGGCGAGGACGTAGGTGATGGTGGATGTGGTGGTCGTGGGTCCGTCGCCGTACTGGCGCTTGAGTGCGGCTGCTAGTGCGGCGCCGTCGAGGTGTCCGAGTTGGTACTTGGGGACGGTGGTGAGGTAGTCGGCCAGGTGATCGGCGTCGCGGAAGCGGAAGGCGTGGAGGTCGTGGCGGACCTTGATCACGTTCATCGAGGCAGCGGCGAGCGCGGGAAGGTCTGCGCCGCTGGCAGACGCGTACAAGCTCGGGCGGCGGGTGGCGCCGGGATCCAGGCCGGAGCGGGCGAGGAGTTGGTCGAGTTCGCGGTAGCTGTCGGCGGACTTGGTGATCAGCAGTGCGATGCCGGCTGGTTTGAGAGTGCGGGCGATCTCGGCGATGGCATGGGCGGGCTGGACGGAGTGGTAGAGGCAGAAGATCGCTGTGGCGGCGTCCAGCGTGCGGTCGGCGATGGGGAGGCGGTGAAAGTCGCCCTGGAGGAACAGCGGCCTGTTGGCGTGCGGTCGGGTGGTGGTGAGGTGGCTGCGGGCTTCGGCGAGCATCGCGGCTGAGGCGTCGATGGCCAGGACCCGCAGGTGCGGGAAGCGGTCGAGGAGTGTGCGGGTGGGGCGTCCGTTGCCGCAGCCGATGTCACCCAGCACGGGCGTGAGGTCACCGCGGCCCGTGGCGAAGGCGGGCGCGGCGGAGAGGAGCAGATCCGCGGCTGTGTGAGCGACATGTGACCCGTGGATCTTGGCGCTCAATAATGCGTTGCTGCGCCTGTCGACGCGATTACGGTCGGCGTACAGGGACGGGACTACGGCCGGGTCGGTGAACGGTCGTTCGGAGTGTCCGCGCGGCCGGGGCATCAGGCCACCGTCCGTCGGCCGGTCAGCGGGCGGCGCGTTCCAGTTCGTCGGCGATCCGGTTGGCTTGGCGGCGTGACTTGGCGATGAGGATCCGGGCGTCGGCGCTGTGCTCGGCGAGTAGCGCCCTGACTCGGGGTGCCATGCTCTTGCGGTAGCCCCAGACGTACTTGATGAAGCCCCAGTTGATGGTGTCGTAGACCCCGTCGGTGTGCTGTCCACCGCGGTAGCGCCATCTGCGCTGAAGGATGCCCCACAGGCACGTGGTGGCGGGCAGGTCGAGGAAGACGACGTGCGTGGCACGGTGCAGCCGGATGGGCAGGGTGCCGGCGTAGTTGCCGTCGATCACCCAACGGTCTGCGGCGACCAGCTCGTGTTGGAGCTGGGCGAACTTGTCCTGGGGCAGCTTGTTCCACTCGTCGTCGTAGTACACCGCGTCCAGGTGCGTGATGGAGGTGCCGAGGGCGTCGGCGATGCGGCGGCCGACGGTGGTCTTGCCGCTGCCGCCGCAGCCGATGATCGCTACGCGCTCGACGGGTTCGTTGAGGGTCACGTGCATCGAAGGTAGCGACTGTCGAGGGATGCGGCGGCCATATGCGCCTCTCGTTGCGGACACGTCCGGGGCGAGGCGATGCCGTGATGCGGGCACTGCGGGATGGGGTGGTCATAGTCGGCACCGCCGCGTCCGTGTAGGCACGGTTGCCTGGTCGAGAAGCCGGTCCAGCGTGCGGAGTTGCTTTGAGAGGCGGAACGGGTCAAGGCGGGTGATGCAGCGGTCGATGAGGTCGATGTGCCGGCCCTTGCCGGTATCCGCGAGCAGGGCAGAGAGCACGTCGGCGGCGTGCTCGGCGTTGTCGATGATCAGTTCGCCGGGGACGGTCTGGTTCACGGAAAGCAGGTATGAGGGCGCGAGGGGCAGGCAGCCGGCGAGGACGGCTTCGGGAAGCCTCTGGGTGAACTGTCCGCGGGCGGCGAGCCGGTCCGGGGCCAGCAGCACCGTGGTGAGCGATCGGCGATAGAGGGGCTGCACGGCGATGAAGGGGATGCGGCCGGTGAAGTTCACCTTCGGCCAGCGTTCGGTGGCCGTCCATTTCCCTGCGACTTGATGGTCGAAGGACGTAGCGAGTGGCGCGAAGTACTGGTCGAAGGCTTCGTCACGGTCGTATTGGTTGCCGATGTAGACCAGCGGTAGGTCTCGTTGTTCAGCGGCGAGCTCGAGTGGGTCGGCGGTGTCGATGGCCTGGTCGGCGACTGGGAAGAGCAGGCTTTCGGCGCTGCGGCGGGGGTGCAGGGCGGCTTCGCACACGGTGACGTGGGGAACGGCGCGGAGCGGATGCGCGGCGGGCAGCTGCAGGTCCTTGTCCCACAGCAGCGTGGGCGTGTGCCGCCGGTAGGTGTAGTGGTTCAGTAGTTCGTGTTGGCGGTGCAGGTCGCAGGTGTGGCCTGGGGTGTTGCAGCTCGTGGTGTTCCGACCGGGAAGCGGCCACCGCCACTCACAGAACAGCACGTCGATGCCGGGGAAGCCGGAGTTCCAGGAGTAGCGACCGTCGAGGTCGTCGTCGGCCTCGTCCAGGTCGCGGTTGGCCTGCAGGAACACGACGTGGTGGCCTGCGTCGAGCAGGCCGTCGATGAGGGCGGCGCGGTGGCTACGTCCCCCGTCGGGGGTGTCGGTGATGCCCGCGCCGAGGAAGCCCCAGAAGCTGTAACCGATCTTCATGGCGTCGGCTCCGCCTTGGCGGTCGAACGCGCCACGGAGTTCTTGGTGATCCACCAGTCCTCGATCAGCAGAGCGTCCAGGCCGGACTCGGTGAGGCAGTCCAGGGCGGCGTCCGGGGTGCCGCAGATCGGCTTTCCCTTGATGTTGAGGCTGGTGTTGATCAGCACGGGGTGCCCAGTGATCGCGGCGAACGCGGCCAGGACTTCGGCCAGGAACGGGTTCTGCTCGGCAGTCACAGTCTGGACTCGTGCGGTGCCATTGGCGTGGACCACCGAGCCGAGCGCCCGAATCGTGCGGGCGGTGATACCCGAGGTGATCGACATGAACGGCGAACTCTGCCCGAGGGTGAAGTACTCGGCGGCGTGATCGGCGAGCACGACCGGTGCGAAAGGCCGGAACGGTTCGCGGTACTTCACCGTCATGTTCAGCCGGTCCACCACTGCCGGGTTCAGCGGGGACGCCAGGATGGAGCGGTTGCCCAGTGCGCGAGGCCCGACCTCAAGGCGCCCCTGGAACACCCCGATGATCTGGCCCTCGGCCAGCCGCAGGGCGATCATCGCGGCAGGTGAGGCGATCTGGACGGCGGTCAGCCCGGGGCGGGGCTGGAAGGACATCTCGGATCTGGAGTACTCGGGGCCCAGGTAGCAGGCCCCGGCCCCAGAAGGGAGACGGCCGGTCAGCCGATACGCGACGGTGAGGGCCGCCCCGGCCGAAGTGCCGGCGTCACCGGGAGAGGGCGGGACCGTGACCTGTGCGAATCCGGCCTGCTGGCAGATGCGTCCGATCGCCACGCAGTTCATCGCGACGCCTCCTCCGAGCGCCAGATGCTTCGCTCCGGTCATCTCCCGTGCACGGTGCGCCAGGTGCACCATCACCTGCTCGACGCGTTCTTGCAGCGCCGCTGCGAGGTCCTTGTGAACCTGCTCGATCGGGGCGCCAGCCGGCCGGGGCGGGCACGTCGCGGCGATGAACGCGTCCGATACGCGCGGCCAGCGATGCGACAGCACCCGCAGCGGGAAGAGGCGGGTGTCGGTGCCGAACCCGTCGGCGTCGATCGGGATCGCACGGGCGAACAGGGTCCTGAACCGCGCGGGATCTCCGAGGGCGGCCAGCGCCATAACGGTGCCTTCCTCGTCGCCGCGCCGCCAGCCCAGATGCTCGGTGACCGCACCGTAGACGTAGCCGAGCGAGGCCGGGTCGGCGATGTTATGCACCCGTCTCAGCTCGACGCCGGTGGGGCTGCGGCGGGCGTGCGAGATGCTGGTGGTCACTCGCTCGCCGAGGCTGTCGACCACCAGGACCGCGGTGTCGCCGGGGTTCTCGTCCTGGTCGTCGATTCCGGCGGCCAACGCGTATACGGCGTGGGCGAGGTGGTGTTCGACGTCGACCACCCGCGACATGGGGAATCGCTCGCGGAACTGCCGGAACCGAGCGCGGCCGTTACGGTGGACGCGAGCGAACGAGTACGCCCGGGGCAGCGCCCGCCGGGCCGCGGACGGACGCAGCAGGTAGGGAAGCGCCTGAGCGGCGCCCGCCAGGTAGCGGCGCGGGTCGAAGTTGTAGGCCACGTGGGTCACCGCATCGGGCGCGAGCCCGGCCCGCTGCAGAAGCCAGTCGACGGACTGCTCGGGATAGACGTTGGTGTGCTTGACGCCGTTGAGCCGCTCCTCCTCGACCATCCCGACGAGCTGGCCGTCGACGACGAGGGCGGCGGAGGAATCGTGGGTGCCCGAGCACAGCCCCAGCACCACCGGCGAGGAGGTTCCGGTCCGGATCATCAGGGAGTTCCTCTCGTGCGTCCCGTCGTGTGCAGCAGGCCGGCGGCACGGTCCAGGTGGGCGTACCAGGCCGTCAGAGCACGACCGAGCGGCCCGTCGATGCCCTGCGCGTGCGCGCGACCGTCGCTGGTGTCGCCGGACTTGTAGATGCGGTAGCTGCGCATCACCTCGGCCATCTCCGTCCAGCCCGGGTGCCCGCATTCGCGGCCGTGGATCACCGCCTGCAGAAGCTGGTCGAAGTCCTCCCAGGGCACGGCGAGCGGCGCCATGTCGGTGTGCGCGTCAGCCTGGGGAGGTGCCGCGGTGGCCAGGTCGCGGGCGTAGGGAAGGTGCTCGTCGTAGAGGTGAAGCGAGCCGATGTGGTGGTGGTAGACGCCGAGTTCCGCGCCGACCCAGCCGGCCACCAGCTCGTGCACGACCGTGTTGACGTAGAGGTCGTAGCAGAACCCCAGCCACAGGTCCTGGCTGCGCATCGTGGTGTGCATGTCGAGCCGGCCGTCGCAGAGGCTGAACCAGTACCCGAGCGTGCAGGGCACGTCTCGATGGCCCTGGTGGTCGCGGGCCGGGTCCCACAACTGCACGGCCGCGCGCCGCGTGGACGGGTCGGCGAGGAGTTCGCGCCGGACCAGGTCCAGCTGGTCCACCCCGCTCGCCCAGGACCGCAGTCGGGGACCGTAGGCGCCGCGCAGGACATGATCGTCGGCGAACTGCTGGAGCCGCTGGTTGTAGGTGTAGATCCAGTCGTCGTCGACTCCCGCCAGGATCCACACCGTCTCTGCCGCCGCGAACGCCGCGTTGATCACCCGCGTCGGAGGCGCGCACACCAGGCGCCGCCGGGGCCGGGTCAGCGACAGATGCGCATCGACGATCTCCCGGGTGCGCAGCCCGCGCGGTGCGTGCGGCGTACCACTGCGGACCACGGCGTCGACGGCGGCCAGCCACAGCGTGGTGGCCGAATCGGCACTCACATTGATCATTGGTCTCCGCCTTTCTTCGGGCCGTCGCTCAGACCACCGATGTCGACGCGCTGGTGCCAGAGCTCGGGCTGGGGTCGCTGGACATGTGCTGCCACATCCGCACCAGGCCCTCCCGCAGCCGGACCTGGGGGACGAAGCCGAGCACTCGGCCCGCGCGGGTCAGGTCTGCGCGGGTGCCTGCGGCGTCGCCGGCGCGTTCGCCGTAGGGCTCTAGCGCGACCCGTCGTCCGGTGATCTCTCCGACCAGGTCGGCGACCTGGATCAGCGACGCCTGGTCGGCGCCAGCGACGTTGACCACCTCGGTCGAGCCCGCACGCATGGGGACCTCGGCCGCGCGGATCACGGCGTCCACCAGGTCGCTGACGTAGGTCCAGGTGTGCAGCGCGTTGCCGTCGCCGAACAGCGGCATTGCCTGGCCGGTGCACGCCGCGTTGAACAACCGCGGGACCACCATGGCCGGATTGCAGCCCGGCCCGAACGCGGTGAAGAAGCGCAGCGCCACCGCGTTGAGCGTCGAGCCGGGACGGCGGGCGTAGGCCAGCGCGAGGCGCTCGGCGGCGAGCTTCGACACCCCGTAGGGGGACGTCGGCTCCACCGGCTGGTCTTCGCGTGCGATTCCGCCGCAGGCGGGGCCGTACACGTGCGAGGACGACGCCACCACGACCCGCGGCACCTGCTGGCTCGCGCAGCCGTCCAGAAGCCGCTGCGTCTCCAGGACCGAGGTGGCGTGAGCCGAGAAGCCCGCTCCCCACGAGGCGGCCACGTCGGTGGCGGCGGCCAGGTGGACGACCGTGTCAACGCCGTACAAGGCGTTGGCGACCTCCGGGTCCGCCACCTTCGCCGTGAGGAGACGGAAACCGGAGTAGTCGTAGAGCCGGCGCAGCTGCCCGGAGGTGAGGGGGCAGGCGTTGACGGGCCTGGCGTCCACACCGACCACCGCGACACCTCGCTTCAGCAGCGCCAGCGCCAGATGCGATCCGATGAAGCCGCATACGCCCGTCACCAGCACCGTCCCGGGGAGCGGCGTGGTCAGGGGCTCGTCGACCCGCCGCCACGAACTGGTGAGCGCGGCGCCGTTCGAGGGGCTCGAAGAGGAGGCTGGTTGCGCAGGCATCGTGTTCGCTCTCTCTCGATGGGAGGTCCAGCGCGTCTGTGCGGTGGACCAGGGGCACGAACTCAGCGAACTACTCCGGCGTGTTCTTGACAGCAGTGCGAACAGTGCGGTGAAGAGCCGATGGTGCGGCCGGTAGCGGACCGGTGCGTATGTAGTCGGAGGGCAGCCGGTGGCCCTACTGTTCTTGACAGGCGGGATCCAGGAGGTGTCATGACCGCCGCATCCCCGCTAGGCGAGCTGCTGGCAGTGCTCGGGCTGCGCACCGACCAGCTCGCGCGGCGCCTGAACGACATGGCCGAAGCCCTCGGCCGACCCGAACGGGTGCACACCAAGACGCCCTACAAGTGGCTACGCGGCGAAGTACCCCGCTCGCCTTGGCGCTCCTTGACGGCGCTGCTCCTCGAACAGGAACTCGGCCGCCCGATCAGCGTCGCCGACCTCGGATGGCCTCCGGACGACCTGGAGTGTGCTCCGGCGACCACGGGCCTGCAAACCGCATGGACGGCCGTCGGGACCTTGCGCGCGGTGCGCGCGGTCGCTGACGCTGGCTACATGGATCGCCGTAGCTTCCTCCTGCTGCTGGGGGCCTCACTCACCTCCCCAGCCCACGAGTGGCTCGTCGCTCACCCCACGTCGCAACTTGCCCGGGCCGGAGGGACAGCCGTCCCCGTCCATGTCGTCGACGACCTGGACGCCATCACGGCCCGCCTGCGCCACATGGACGACCAGCTCGGCGGAGGCCCCCTGCTCCGGCTGATCCACGAACACCTGCGCTACGTCACCACCCTGCTCTCCCAGGGCCGCTACGACGACACCACCGGCAGGCGACTCCACGCCACCGCCGCCGAACTCCTCCGCCTCGCCGGATTCACCGCCTTCGACAGCGGCCAACACGGACTCGCACAGCGCTACTGGGTGGCCGGCCTACACGCCGCCCACACTGCAGGCGACCGGGCCCTCGGCGCCAACATCATCGGATTCATGTCCTGCCAGGCCAAAGACCTCGACGGCGGACGCGAAGCCGTACTGCTCGCCCAAACCGCCCGCACCGGCTACCCCGGAGCCAGCGGCCGCGTCACCGCCATCCTGGAGCTGCGCGCCGCCGAAGCCCACGCCAACGACCAAACCGCCACCACCACCCGACGCGCGACCGACATCAACCGCGCGATCGACACCGCCTTCGAGGCGCTCCAGGCCACCAACCCCACATCGGGCGACCCCAGCTGGAGCTACTGGATGACCACCACTCACGCCCACGGCCAGGCCGGCTACTGCTACCTGCGCAGCGGCGACCACCAACGCGCCCGCCACCACCTACGCCGCGCCGTCCAGGACGACCCCGCATCACGCGAAGGCGCACTACGGCAGATCTTCCTCGCCACCACCTACATCCAGCAGCGACAGCCGGAACTCGAACCCGCCCTCTCCTACGCGCACCAGGCACTCGACACCCTCGCCGACCAGGTCGACTCCGCCCGCTGCCGCAACCACCTATCCCGCTTCGCCGAACAACTGGCCCCCTACCAGCGCAACAACAACGTCCGGACCTTCCTCAGCCAAGTCAAGGAAACCAAGGCGCCCAACAGCCGTCAGCACGCCTGAGCCCTCTGTGTGAGGCTTTGGTGAGACAGCAGGGGATGATCTTCCTGTCGGCCATCCACCCACCGAGATCAATTTCGCGCTAGGAGAGATACCGCGCCCTCAGCTCCGTTTCAATGACCGCATCAGGGAACGCACGAGCTGAGAGGTTTCCTCTTCGGGTTCTGCGTCGATCTCCACGAGGCGAGACTCCAGAAGCCCGTACGTGCGTCGGACGGCGTCTGGACGGCCGAGGCGGGCTTGCAGCCGCATGACGTGGCGGTACAGGGGTTCGCTGAAGGCGTCGTGCTCGATGGCCCGTTCCAGCACTGCCAGCGCTCGTTCCGGATCGTCCTCTTCGATGATCCGGGTGAGGTTCGCAAGGGCCTCGCCGACGGTACGGCGGAGGTGTTCGCGCTGGGTTTGGGCCCATACGGCGTCCAAAGCACTGGCAAACTCACCGGTGTAGAGGTCACCGACTCGGAAGAGCGCCTCGGCTCGGGCATCGTCGTCAGTACCCGGCCCGACGGCCGCGAGCGCAGCCATCAACTCCCAAAGGTCGACGTCGAGGACGTCGGAGTCGATGCGGTAGCGGCCCGCGCTGTGGAGGATGTACTTGGGGCCTTCGAGACCGGTGGCGTTCCGAAGGACGGCCCGGACGTTGTTGACCGCCGTGTTGAACCGCGCGACGACCCCGCCGGGGCTCTCGTCCGGCCACAGGTCGGCGATGGCCTGGTCGCGGGTGACGCCGTCCGGATGCAGGCTGAGATAGGCGAGCAGGTCACGGGCGCGCCGACGGAGCCCGGTGTTGATCGGACCGTCGATGGTGTGCAGGCTGATGTGTCCGAGCACGTTGAGGCGGGCTGGGCGGCACCGCTCCTCTCCGGAGGGACGCGGAGGCGGCACCATGGCCGGGACGGGTTGCGCTTCGGGTTCCGGCGCGTCGTCCATACTCGCGGGCGGAGTGGCAAGGTCGGGCTCGTTGCCGGTGGCGGTGCGAAGCGTCCGCAACATGTCCGTGGCGTCATCGGTAGTCAGGTGGAACATGCGGGCCCCGGTGAACCGTGCGGCGTCGGGGCCGGCAGTGTCGGTGACGGTCGCGTCCGCGGAAAGTTCCACGGTGGTGCCGGACGGCCAGCCGCCGAGTACCAGGACGCCGATGCAGTAGCGGCGGCCGAGCGCGGCGATGGCGGGCAGGACCTCGCTGTCCGGCGGTGCCGACGCGACCAGGAGCATGGTCTCCAGAGGTTCGCACTCGTCATAGGCGCGAAAGGCGGGTACGTCAGAGACTTCACTCGTGACTATCAGCCGGCCGCGTCGGAAGAATTCGGCTTCCACGCGGTCGGTGGCCTCCCGCAGCGACGGCGTGACGATCAGGCCTTCGAGCTCCGTGCCCAAGCCGATGATGTCGTCGCCGGGGAAGAGTGTCTGCGCGTCGGTGCGCGGGATGATGACCTCGGCGCGGTAGCGACGGGCCTGGGCCAGAAGTTCGGTGGTGATGGCGCGTGCGACGGCGTGGCTACCGTCACCGGTCAGGCCGAGGTTCAGCCCGGCGAACGACACCGGAATGGCGTTGCCATCGCGGGTCCCAAGGACGATCTGGTCCGGGTGCGCGGCCAACATGTCCTTGTACGCGATGTCGGCGTCGGACGGGACGGGGACGTCCTGGTCGGCGTAGGTCTTCAGGTTGGCTTGATGGGCCTTGAGGACCGGGGCGGGAATCGAGGGCTCCTCAGCGGGGCTCGGCGGCGAGCCGGGCTCGAGGGTCAGCGGGCGTCGACGACGCCTGTGCAGGCGAGTCGCGGCCACGGCGACGCTGACCACCGCAGCGAGGCCGATGCCGATGCGGGACCCGGACGGCAGGGAGATCTCCAGCGACGAATGATGGTCGCTCTGGTGGTGGTGCGGTGCCGCGGGTGTGGCGCTGTCGGAAGGCTCGGCGGGCGGCGCCACGACCGGAGCCTTCACTAGGGGCGGCTTCGACGCGCTGGCCGGTGAGCCTGTCCCGGACGGCGGCCGGGCGCCGCTTGAACGCCCGGCCTTGTGCACTGAGTGTGCTCCCGCCTTCGATGACGGGGTCTCATGCGTGCCAGGTCGCGGAAGCAGGACGCGCTGGCCCGGGCGGACCAGGTCCGGGTCGGTGAGGGCGGGTAGCCCGTGGGGCTGGTGAAAGTCGTGGCTGGTCTTGAAGATCTTCGGATAGAGGGTCCCGGAACCGTAGGTGCGTCGGGCGAGATCCCAGAGGGTTTCACCTCGCTTGACGATGTGCGTCCGCCAAGGGTGAGGGTCTGGCTCTGGCTCGCTGGGGGGCTCGTCGGCCAGCAGGGGCGTCCACTCGGACGCGCCCGTCGTCGGTGCCGACGTGCTCATCCCGGGTGTCGAGTGCCCCTGCTTGCTCGGTTCGGAATCGGCGGTGGCATGGACACCGGTCGCCGCGTGCATGTGCGTCGCGGCGGAGGCGGAAGAAGCCAGGGACGCTGCGGCGCTGAAGGTGAGTGTCGCCGTAGCGACCAGGTCACGGATCAGCTTCTGCATCGGCCACGCCGAACGCGGCAGGGCGGGCTTGGAGCGTCCGGACAGGTAGTGGACCAGCTCGACGCAGACGGTGACGATGAAAAGGCACCAGGCGCCCCAGCCGACGAGCCGGATCGTGGCGATGAACACGGTCTGGTCGGTGTCCGGCCGCATCAGCGTCGTGCTGATTTCCGCCCAGGTCGGGAGCTTATCCGGGAGGGGTGAGCCGAACATCTTGTACATCGCGACCGGGAATCCGACCAGGAGGAAGGCGAAGACCGCCAGGGCGCCGAGTCCGCGTACGAAGTCGGCGAGGCGGCTGCGTCCGGTGTAGGTCATGGTTGGCGGGGTCCTTCCACTCCAGAGGTCAGGTTCGCGGTTGCTTCACCGTCCGCATGCAGGGTCGAGACGCCGATCAGCGATAGGAACCGCGCGGGTCGCGTGACGGAGACATGGACACGGATGGAACGCCTCCCGGCGCTGGCAACGGTGCCGGTGTAACCGCTGGTCCGCAGGTAGTAGCGGGCCGCCTGGATCGCGGACTCGCGATCAACGAGGAACTGGCCACGGTCATAGGCTCGGTCCCGGTCAACTCGTCCAGCGCCGGCGCGGGCGGCCTCTTGCGCGGCGGTGTTGGCGTCCTGTCGGGCCTCGAGTATCTGCTCGAAGTCGACGACGGCGCCGAAGAACACCACGACGACCAGCGCGATGATGACGGCGAAGACGCTCACGCTCCCGCGTTCAGGCTGTGCCCTATGAAGGCGTCCCCGTGTCCTTCTCATTGAGCCGTCCGGTAAGGGTCGATCGGCGATCGATGGGTCTTGGTGACAGTTCGGACGCCCGGCATTCCCGGTAGCCCGACGTCACTGAGCCGAACCGTGCAGGTCACTCGCGCGAAGACCGTGGCGGGTTGTCCGACGGGACGGTTGAAGCCGGACAGGTCGAGCCGGACGGACGGCGTGCAATGCAGTCCCCGGTCGTGCAAGGTGCGCATGGCGCTGGTGCTCGCGGCGGCTTGGGCTTGTCGGGCGGTCCGGGCGATGGAGGCTTGCCGTGCGGCGTCAGCGGCGGCTTGCGCGACCACGGCGCTTCCGTGCACGACCCGCATCACCACCAGCAGCCCGGCCAGGAACGTGATGAACACCGGCGCCAGAATCGCGGTCTCCACCACCGCATTTCCCGCGTCCCGCGTCCGGTTCTTTCCTGCGTTCACGACGGCCCCGGCGTGGTGAACCGCTCACGGGCGCCGCGTACGGTCCTGGACACGGTGATGTCGACGCCCGGCAACAGCGACGGGGCCCGCCCGGTGACCCGGACGACGATGGTGTTCGTGCCGGACACGGTGACGGCGGGCGTTTGCAGGACGGGCTCTCGGCGGGCGAAGGAAGCGGCGACGGCGCGTCCTTGGCTGAAGGTGCCCTGGCGGGCGCGGGCGGCACGGAGCCCTTCTTCGGCGGCTGACTGCGCCACGTCGCGGGCGACCGACACCATCACCGCCTGTGTGAGCGCCAAGAACAGCAACCCCACAGCCGGGAAGGTGATGGCGGTTGCGACCGTCGCCGATCCCGCGTCCCTGCGCCGCCGTACTCGTCGAGGTGACTTCACGGGCCGGAGGCGCCGGGGATCTTGCCGATCCAGCCGTGGACCTTGCTGGACACGGCCATGTAGACGACGAACGCGAGCCCGGCGAAGCCGGCAACAATGATGATCGTCTCCACCACCCCCGAGCCCCGGTCGTCTCGATCACGTAGGGCGGTGGCGAGGCGGCGGCCTCGGTCGTGGACGGCGATGACCGCGCGGAGCATGGCGGCGTTGAGTGTGTTCATGGTCCCCCGATGAGCTGGTGCGTGAACGCTCCTGCGTGTCAGCCGGACGCCAGGAGCTTGGAGAAGAACGGGAAGCCGACCAGGATCACGAAGCCGAGCATGAGCAGGCTGGTCGGTACCCACATGGCGGTGGTGCGGGAGTTGGCCTCGGCGCGCGCGGCGGCGGAAGCCTCATGCCGCATAGAAGTGATCTTGGCGACCAGGACGTCATGCATTTTCGCGCCCTCGCTCCCCGCGATCTCGGCGGTGTGGGCCAGGTCGATCAGGTCCCGGACGCCGATCTCCTCACCGAGCCGGGACATGGCCCGCCAGGGCTGCTCCTGGCCGTGCCGGGCCAGGGTGAGCGCCTGGTGGACGCGCTGGAACGGCCACCCGTCGGTGATCTTCGCCGGGTTCTCAAGCGCCGCGTTGAGCGCGGCGCCGGCTTCGCGTTCCAGGACGACGAGCTGAAGGTAGGAGGTGAAGGCGTACCGGAAGTCGCGGCGACGCTGACGCGCCTGGGACCGCACGTTCCAGTCCGGTACCAGCCACAGGACCACGGCCAGGACGACCCCGGCGACGATGGGGAACGTCCAGGGCAGCGAGCCGCCCGTCAACGCAACCAGGCCGCCGAAGACCGGAGGCACGACGAGCCCGGTGACGAACAGGACCAGCTTGTCCAGCATGAAACGCTCGACCGGACGGCCGAGCAATGCCAGGTCGGCTCGGGGTACGGCGAGCGTCCCGGCCGGACGTGCGACACGATCGGCCAGCCACCGGCCGAGGCGCTCGCCGGTCTTCAGGTCGTCGGCCGGTGGCGCGGGGAGCAGTGTGGGCTGGATCCGGGCCATAGCGGCGTCCAAGCGCGGAGGGGCGGGCCACACCCCACGGATGAATATGAGGATGCCGACAGCACCCAAGACCCCGTTAAGGGCGGCAACAACGATCACAGCTCGGCTCCTGGGACGGCGGACGTCGGGCGGCCGGTTTCCATGAATCTCGCTCCGGTCGAAAGGACGGCGAGCCGCCGCATCCACCACAGGCCAGCCCCGTAGATGGCTGCGACGACGGCCAGGACCGTCTGCCCGAGCGCGGTGCCGTAGGGGGCGGCGAGTGTCTGCGATGAGGCGAACAGCACGCTCAGGGCCATGACCGAGCCAACGATGACGATCAGCGTCGTGCGCAACCCGGCTCGTTCGGCCTCGACGTCCCGGCGGACGAGGACTTCCTGTTCGACGGCGTCGGCCAGCAGCCGCAACGCCTCGCGCGTCCCCGGGCCTCGACGCCGGGCGGCCAGCACCAGCGCGCAGGCGATCAGATCGGCGATCGGGTCGTCCAACTCGTCGGCGAACGCCCGCAGCGACTGCTCGGGGTTGGCGTGGTTGTTCAGCCTTCCGGCCAGCACGGTGACCGGTCCGCGGATCGCCTCAGGCGCGATACGGGCGCTGTCGGCCAGCGCCTGCTCCAGGCCCCGGCTGGCGCCGATCATCTCTGCCAGTCGCCGCGACCACTGCGCCAACGCGTCGAGCCGCGCGATCCGGCGCTGCGGTGCGCGTGCCGACAGCATCGGCGGAACCGCGTACACCCCGGCCCCAGCAGCAACGGCCGCGACCGGCCATCCCGACAGCAGAAACACCACGAGCGCCACCGCGAGACCAGCGACCAACCGGTTTCGGCGCCCGGGCCAAGTCGACGAACGCACGAGCGTCCGCAGGCGCGAAGGAGGACGCCCCTGCCGCGTCGCGGGTTCGGCTTCCCGCAGCCCTGCCACGAGGGTGATGACCGCACCTGCGGCGCACAGGCCGGCCAGCGCGGCGAGTACCACCATCACAGCCATGCCTCCGACCCGGACTTGAGCAGCTCGGGATCAAAACCCTGGACCACCAGGTCATCGAGGAGTGCGGAGCTGATGTGCCCACCCGCAGGGGTCGCCCGACCGTCCGGGCCGGGCCGGAAGACGAGGTTGCGGGTCGGTTCCACCGAGTCCGCCGGTGGCCCGATCTCCATCACCTGTGACACGAACCGCTCGTTGCTCGCCTGGTCGCGCTCCAGGTAGACGACCAGCGGCTCGGCCAGCCCGAACATCAGATGCACGTCATCGGACCCCAGTCCCAGATCCGCGCGGCGGCCGAGCTGGACGACACGGCTGAACACATGCTCGGGCCGGTGGACGTGAAGGGTGCACATCGAGCCGCGCGCCCCGGAGTACATCACCTCCAGCATCGGTGCCAGCTCTCCCTGCCGCGCCTCACCCACGATCACCCGATCCGGGTTCAGCCGCAGGCACGCCGGCACCAGATCCTGCAGCCGAACCTCGCCCGCGCCCTCGGCGTTCGCCTGCCGCGCCTCCAACGCCACGACATCGTGGTGCCGGTGCGCCAGGCGCGGATCGTCCAGGAACAACTCGAAGTCGCTCTCCAACGTGATGATGCGCTCGTCGGGCGTGACCTCGTTGGCCAGCGCACGCACCAGCGTGGTCTTGCCGGTGTTGACCTCCCCGCACACGATCACGTTCCGACGCGCCCGGATCGCCGCCTGCAGGAACGCCTCCAGCGGCTCGGTCAGGGTCCCGAGCTCGGTGAGCTGCCGCAGGGTCACGTCAACCAAGCGGTGAACGCGGATCGCCAGATGCGGGCGCCTCGACACCCAGCCCACCACGGCCAACCGGACGCCGTCGGAGAGCGCGACGTCCAGCAGCGGCGACGCGTGGGAGAACTCCCGCCCGGTGTTCCCGCGCCGCGCCAGCAGCTGCACCCATTCGACGAGGTCCTCGTCGGTGTCCGCCACCGGCGGCCCCGGCCGCTTGGTGCCGTCGGTATAGCTGATCCAGGTCTGCCGGCACCCGTTGACGACGATGTTCTCCACGTCGGAGCGTTCCAGGTACGGCTGCAACGGCCCGAGACCGAAACGGCGGTCGAACACCGACCGCGCGACCCTCTGCAACGTCTCGGCCGACGTCACGCGCCCGGCCGCCATCTGGTCGTCACCCCACGCCCGCACCTGGGCATCGATCAACTGCAGCGCCCGTACGCGGTCGACACCGTCCCGCAGAACGTCCGCGAGCTGGACGGACACCTCGCGGACCGCCGCCCACAGATCCGCGTCGTCCGCACCATCGTGCGATGACGTGAGTTCTGCGGGACGTGCCCTGTCCGGCCCAGCGAAGGTCCATCCCGGCGCGCTCACCGCTTACCCCCAACGACGGCACCCGCGCCCGACAGAACCGCCCCGTCCGCGTCCCCGCCGACTTCGGACGCGGTGGGGACGGTCGCGCGGAGTCGCCGCCCCATGCATCTCAACGACCGCAGGAGCAGCGACGTCTTGAACGTCCTCCGAGGCGAAGCCCCATCCGAGAACACGGACGCATCGTCAGGCGAGTACGGCAGCTCGGCCAATATCGGTGTTCCGAGGACCCGCTCGACCTCCGCCGCGCGATGCGGGCCGTCCGAGATCAGGCACAGGCGGATGGTCCCGCGGCCGCCTCTGAGGTCCTTCAAAGCGTCGATCCGCGGCCGAGCGGCATCAACCTGCCTCAACGTCGGCTTCAGGACCATGACCACGGTCTCCGCCGCCCCCAGCAGATCAATGGGGGTATCGCGTCCACCGATGCGGCCCAGGTCGGCGACCACGTCGCCCTCTCGCGATGCCAGGGCCTCGGCCAGGCGACCCCACAACGTCCCAAGCCGCACCCCGTGCCGAGGATCGCGAACCCCGTGCAGCAGTTCCACGGTGCCCTCGCCGGGGACAGGAATCACGTAGTCGTCCAGCGGAAGCCCCACGCGCGTCCCGGTCTCGGCGGCCATCGCCAGCCCGAGCAGCCCCGGCCCGGCGGAATCGCTGAGCCGATCCGCCATGAAGCCAGGCACAACACCGCGCCCCATGGGATCGCACTCAGCCAGCAGCACCTTCGTCGGCCACGTGACCGCGAGCCCCAACGCGGTGGCGGTGACGCCCGGCGAACCGCCCGCCGAGACCACGCAGTACAGCGTCACGTTCCGTCCTGCCTTTCCGTGGCCACCAGGACGACCATCCCGACCGCCGCCTGCCGCGCAACCGTGCCGCTGTCGGCATCGGGCACCATCAACGACACCGTCGTCGCCCCCTCGGCGTCCGGCCCGTCCACCCCGTCGACCACCCCGGCGACGTCCCGAGGAACGGCGGACTCGGCGCGGCTCTGCTGCACGCCGGCCGCGGGCTCCTGGCTCTGGCTGCCGGCGGTGAACACCACGCGGACCTTCCACCCCGGAGCCAACCCGGGCGGCATCGCACCGGGCTTCAACGACATGCCCACCAGCGCCTGTCCCGCCGGGGGACTCTGCTGCGTCGACAGCTGCGACACCGCGAGAAGCGTCCCTTTCCGCAGCGGCACCGCAGCCCGCCGCCCGACCACCTGGTCCAGTTGATGGGCAGGGATCACCGCCACACCGGGCTCCACCGCGACCCTGGCCCGCTCAAGATCAGCCTGCGTGATCTCGTGGTCCGCCGCGACGTCACGCGCCACCTTCACGACCGACACCCGCTCACCCGAGGAAAGGAACAGGTAGACATTGGTCGCCACGGCGAACAGCACCAACATGGCCGCCCCGATGAGGAACCCGGGACGCCGCTGCCGCGGCAAAGGCTTGAACGCCCTGGAATCGACCCCACGCGCAGCCTTCGGCCCTGGCAGCACACTGTTACTCGACCTCATACCAACCCTCATCCGTAGAGCGCCTGCGCCTCGGCCACCCGCAACCGGAAACTCGTCGACCGGCTCAGCGGCGGAAGCGCACCACCAGAACCATCCGAACCACGCCACGTGCCGCCCCACACCACCGTCACTCGCACCCGATACGCATGGCCGGGCTGATGAAACGAAGACCGCCCGAACGTGTACGAGCAATCGGTGCGCTGTGCCGCAGCCGGCCGAGACTTGTCATAGGCGGTACCAGGACCCGCGCATCGAACGACCGGCTCACCAGGCCCCGGTGCGATCGTCATGCTCTGCGGCCGCGCGGTCACCTCGATCCACACGCTGCGAGCCGTGACACGATCGCTCAGCGGACGCCAGTCGGCCACCCAGAACCACTCCGGCAACCCCACCAGCCCATCGCTCCGGCGAGGCGGCGCCGTCCGCACCACCGGCACCGGTATCGGCATGTGCGCCCACCTGGTCAATGCCAACTTGGCTGGGGAGACTTTCGGCGCCTTGCCGCGCTCATGCACCGGCGAGCAGACCACCTGCACGTACTCGCTCAACTCCTGACAATTACGCGGCCCCGCCTCCTGCAACACGCTCGCACGGCCGCCCCTCGGCGCAGCGGCAGGAGCTCGCCCGCCACCCGCCGGCGCCCCACCATCGTGAGCGCCATAGTCGTAGCCGAGCGAGTTCGTATTCGGCGGCATCGGGTCCAGCGGAGGCGGCGCAGCAACGGATGAGGCGGCCGAGAGCAGTCCGGCGACGAGTGCGGGTCCAACAGTTGCCACCCCGTCAGCACCCTTCACCGATCGCAATGGATTTACTGACCCGCCACTGCCCATCAGCACCCTTAACCAGCAGAGCCTTCTTACTCCCCTGCCGAACCCCACGGATAAGCTTCTTATGCGTAACAGAGTTCAGCAGCCCGGAGCCGCGCGAATCCTGACAGTCATAAACAGTCGCGCCACTAGCGGCAAGCTGAACACTCTTCACATGGACGACGACGTGGCCGTAGGTAGCAATGTGATGCTTCTTCATCGTGTCGATACGTTGGAGCACCCGCGAAAGCTGAGGATCGGCCATAACGGTCGCGAGTTCCTGCTTGCGCGATTCCGCTGGGAGGGAATCCGCACGGTCTAACATCGCGACGAACTTCGTATAAGCCGCAGCCGCGGCCTTCTCCTCCGTCGCCGTGGACACCGAAGGGGAAGCCACACTGCCAGGCACCGAAGGCAAGGCGACCGCCTTCGGTGTGCCGCTACACGCGGAGAGAGCCAAGGCGGTACCCGCGAGGCTTAGCCAGTGGATCCCAACAGCTACCCGCCGACCAATACTCGCCAAGTCTCCACCCTCACATGTTTGATCAATGCTTCGCTGCCGCAGGCACCGCGATTAGGACGTTGAGTGATCGTAGAGCAGGCGAAGCGACTCGTCTTCCCAACACAAGACCAAGGAAGGTAGATCTATCCACAAGCGAAGGGCGGGTAATTCTGCTCATGCAAGCGATCGAGTCACACAACGGACCATCCGGGATGCAAGACTCAAATCGGAGAACCCGGCCAGAGAAGCACTTCGGGTCGCACATCGAACCTTTTGGACGCCCATCACACCGCCGGAACTGAAGGTGCCAGAGGCCAAACCATGACCACGGACGGCGAGTCACACGGCGACCAATCAGCCGCTCCTGGTAGCCACAAGGCATGCCGTCCCCAGCCCCTGAAGCACACCCACCTCTCGAACCGCACGAGCCTTGGCGCGTTGCCCCTCGCCAGCGACGTCACCAGCGCCAACACCGCCGCAGATGGCTGGTCTCCGCAGTCACCGGCGTACTGGCCTCCTCCGCGGCAGCCCTCGCCTTGACTCTCGCCGGGCACTCTCACACGACGCCGTCACCCACCAGCGACGACATCTCGACCGGCGCGTTCCAGCGCCCGCAGCCGAGTTCATCGGCAGCCCCCGCACGCCGCGCGCCCTCCCCGTCACGGCACCAAGAACCGAGCCGCGAGGCCCAACGGCACCAGCGGCTCGATGCGTCCCCGAGCGCATCGACGGCACAGATCCCAACGCTGGCCCGCCGCAACGCCGTAAACCGGCGGCGGGAAACGGGGAAACCCCGGGACGCAGCCCACGCCCGACCCCGGCCCCGGCCCCGGCATCACAAGGCGGCCCACAGCCGTAAGCCGCCAGCATGGATCGGTCACGAGTGCCGCCGCCGCTTCCCACACGACCGCACCCGCCAGGCCGCCTGCATCGCAGCCCTCCACAGCTACTTCAGCAAGTAGCCCGCGGCGGTCACACGAACCACCCCCACACGTGTAGGGAGCACGCGCGGAGCACCTCGAACGCGAGGGCCTGCCGCGGACCACCCCCACGGGCGTGGGGAGCACGACGGGTTAGTGATGCTCGCGGCGTTGCCGGACGGACCACCCCCAGCGGGCGTGGGGAGCACTCCCGCTGGTACTCAAACAGGTACCGGAGCTCCGGACCACCCCCACGGCCGTGGGGAGCACCGGCCGGCGCGCTCGTTGAGCGTGCCTGTCTCCGGACCACCCCCACCGGCGTGGGGAGCACGTTCATCGTCCTCGTCATCGCAATCGCGGTGATCGGACCACCCCCACGGGCGTGGGGAGCACAGGATGGCGGCCCCGAACGGGTCCTTTCCCCACGGACCACCCCCACGGGCGTGGGGAGCACGACATCTACCACAAGAACCTCCCCCCGGCCCGCGGACCACCCCCACGGGCGTGGGGAGCACGTCGGCCTCGCCATCGAGACCGGTCCGCCCGACGGACCACCCCCACGGGCGTGGGGAGCACCGGCTGCTGGCGAGGCAGATCGTGCACAGCCACGGACCACCCCCACGGGCGTGGGGAGCACAACATCGCGTCCGTCTCGGTCTGCCGCCGCGACGGACCACCCCCACGGGCGTGGGGAGCACGGCGTGATCACCGGGACGACGTTCGGGCAGGTCGGACCACCCCCACGGGCGTGGGGAGCACCGGTCCCGTCCCCACCACACGATCGGCTCGGACGGACCACCCCCACGGGCGTGGGGAGCACCCGGAGAGCTGGTCGAGGCTGGCCTTCAGATCCGGACCACCCCCACGGGCGTGGAGAGCACCAGTTTCACCATCGGGCGGCCGGGCGGGTTCGCGGACCACCCCCACGGGCGTGGGGAGCACGTCGCTCTCCTGCCCGCGCGGAGTGTCGGGGCCGGACCACCCCCACGGGCGTGGGGAGCACCACCCTTCGTGGATCGCGACGACGCGCGTGATCGGACCACCCCCACGGGCGTGGGGAGCACGGACCAAGGACGCGACGATCGCGACGTGGAACTGGACCACCCCCACGGGCGTGGGGAGCACTCCTGGATCAGGCTCCAGGGGGCGTCCTCCGCCGGACCACCCCCACGGGCGTGGGGAGCACATGTCGCCGCCTGGACGTCCAGACGTCCCGACGTCGGACCACCCCCACGGGCGTGGGGGGCACGTCGGGTCGGCGACGGTGGTCTCGTGCTCCGGCGGACCACCCCCACGGGCGTGGGGAGCACACGGCAACTAGGCGGGCCGTCACCCTGGTAGACGGACCACCCCCACGGGCGTGGGGAGCACGGCAGCGGCTCGGCGCGCTCTCCCTCGGCGTTCGGACCACCCCCACTGGCGTGGGGAGCACGTCCGCTTCGACCGACACCGGGAGGGTCTTGCCGGACCACCCCCACGGGCGTGGGGAGCACATGGCGGCGCGGACGGCTTCGGACTCGGGGTCCGGACCACCCCCACGGGCGTGGGGAGCACCGCCGAGTTCATCCAACTGGCCGACCAGCACACGGACCACCCCCACGGGCGTGGGGAGCACGGTTGGTGGCTGGGGGAATCGCTGCCGCGGAGCGGACCACCCCCACGGGCGTGGGGAGCACACCCGGCACTACGGCCTGTTCCGCGAGCACGGCGGACCACCCCCACGGGCGTGGGGAGCACCCACCGGATGTGATCCCCGTCAGATGGGTTCTCGGACCACCCCCACGGGCGTGGGGAGCACCCCTTTGCGACCTGCTAGTTCACAAGGGCACATGGCGTTTCTCGCTCGTCGCTGCGGGTTCTGGCCGCGCATGCGGCCGAGCATAGTGTTCGCGGTGGCGTTGGATTGTCAGACCCGCTGGCTACGTTCGTGCGGCAAGCGACGAGACGAGTGCTGGAGGGATCGTGGCCGGCTCCGGATCCGATCTGCCGTGCGTGGACTTGGACCTGTGGGGCAAGAAGCACGGGCTGCCTGCTCCTTACCCGGTCGTGTGCCATCTGCTCGATGCTGCCGCTGCGATCGGCGTCCTGTGGGACCTTTATGCCAGTCCTGCGACGCGTCGGCGTATCGCCACGAATCTGCAGGTGGACGAGGAGCACGCTCGATGTCTCTTGATGTTCTGGGCGTCGTTGCATGACATCGGCAAGGTCATCCCGTCGTTTCAGGCGCAGCAGGAGGACGCTTTCGCCGCTTTGTCCGGCTACGAGGACGTCCGGGGCGAGAGGCTCGGGCACGCTCAGGCGACCCATCTGTGGCTCGGTCTCGCACTGCGGGATATCGGGTATCGGGGAAGAAACCTGCGCGATGCGGCGTTCAAAATCGCTCAGCTCTTGGGCGGGCATCATGGCCGGTTCTTCGAGGCCAAGCAGGAAATGGAGAAACCGCTGGCCTGTGTCCCCTCGTTGGGGGGTGGAAGGTGGGAAGAGCAGCGGCGGGTCCTGTTCAGCTCGCTCCATAAGGTCCTCGGTGCGCCCGAACCGCCGAAGGGGCGCCTGGCCGCCGACGTCGCCGGGGTCGTGTGCGGGCTGGTCGTCCTGGCGGACTGGCTGGTCAGTCAGGACTTCTTTATCAAGGGCCGCCTCAAGGCCCGGCCGACCGGTGGTGACCTGTCGTCGCTGAAGGCCCATCTCTCCGGCAGTACCCGTGAGATCCCCGATCTGGTCGCCAAGGCGGGGCTGAGCCGGCTCAGGCTTCAGCCCGGGCGCTTCGAGGACGAATTCTCGTTCGACGCCAACTATTTGCAGCGCTCGGTCGCCGAGGAGTTGCCGGGGGCGCTCGGGCAGGGGGCGGGTCTGCTTCTGATCACCGCGCCGATGGGCGACGGCAAGACCGAGATCGCTTTGCATGGCGCTCGTTTGATGGGCGAAGCGGCCGGCGTCCCCGGGATCTTCGTCGGGCTTCCGACGATGGCGACGGCCGACCAGATCTACCTGCGGGTGATGGAGTACGGGATGCGCCGTGCCATCGATCCGGCCCCGCTGACGTTGCTGCACAGCATGGCGTGGCTCAATCCGACCTACTCCGGCTCCGCACCGAAGGGCGACGAGCCCGAACCTGAGATCCTGACGGGTGAAGGGGACGCGAGCGCGTGGACGGCGGCCACCGAGTGGCTCCAGGCGCGAAATCGCGGTCTGCTGGCCCCGCTGTCGGTGGGCACGATCGACCAGGCGTTGCTGGCCGCGTTGTGCGGCAAGCACAACATGCTGCGCTTGATGGGGCTGTCGGGCAAGGTTCTCATCATCGATGAGGTTCACGCCTACGACGCTTACATGCAGGGGCTGCTTCGTCGTCTTCTCAGCTGGCTGGGCTGTTTGGGCGTGCCGGTCGTCCTGCTGTCGGCGACACTGCCGCAGCAGATCGGCCGCAGGCTGATCGAGGACTACCTACTCGGGGCCGGGCACGTTCCGAGCAAGGTCCCGGTAGCGGGCTACCCGGGCTGGCTGTATGCGGACGCGGCATCCGGGGAGATCACCACACCCAGGGAGCCGCTTGGCTGCGTATCGCGGCCGCTGGTCACCGAGCTGTGTGAGGTCTCGCTCGGGCCGGGGCGGCGAGTCGTCCGGCGGCCGGTCCTGGAACAGCTCTTGGCCCCACTGGTCGAGAGCGGCCAGGGGTGTGTCGGCATCATCTGCAACACCGTCGCCGAAGCCCAGCAGACCTTCGAGGAACTCCGGCAGTGGCTCGGCGAGCTCGACCTGGCGGGGAAGCCGGCGCCCGCGCTGCAGATCCTGCACTCGCGGTTTCCCGCCGGGGACCGCGCCGCCATCGCGCGAACGATCGTCGACATGTACGGCAAGGACGGCCAGAAGAACGGCACGCGTCCCACAACGGGGGCCATTCTGGTGGCCACCCAGGTGGTGGAGCAGTCGATCGACCTGGACTTCGACTTCCTCATCAGTGACCTGGCGCCGATCGCGCTGCTGTTGCAGCGGGCGGGCCGGTGCTGGCGGCACCCGCACAACATCCGGCCGAGCTGGGCGGCGAGCGCCCGGTTGGCGGTGCTGTCTCCGGTCGGGGCGGACGGGACGCCCGACGTTCCCGACGGCTGGCCGTTCGTCTACCCGGCCGCCCTGCTACGGCGTACGCGGGAAGTGCTGGCCGAACGTGAGGACCCCACGATCAAGATCCCCGAGGACGTGCAGGGTCTGGTCGACGTCGTCTACGACGAGAATTTCTTGGATCCGGCTCGTCCGATGGCAGACGACGACATCGAGCGCCTTGCCGACGAGCAGGTCAAGTCGAGTCTTTCGCAGATGGCCGCCATCCCCGGGCCGGGGGACGTCATGAGTCTGCACGAGCTGACGAAATCTGAGCTGGACGAACAAATGGTCCGGACGCGCCTGGGAGCCGACTCGGCCCGGGTGATCTGCTGCTACCGGTTCCCCGACGGGCGCCGCTTCCTGGACCCCGCTGGCGTCACCGAGCTGCCGGAGAAAGGGAGTGGCTCCAAGGGCCGGTTCACCAAGGACGAGGTGCGGGCCCTGCTGGGTCGCGTCATCCCCGTCCCCTCGGCCTGGGTGCGTGATCCCGGCGAGGAGAACATCCCGCCGGCCCGCTGGCGGAACAACGGCCATCTACGCGACATTCTCCCGCTCACGCACCCGGTCGATGCCGACGGCCATATTCGGCCAGCCGAACTGGGGAGTAATGAGTTCCGATTGTCCGCCGCGCTCGGGCTCGAGCGGCTAACGTAATCAGCGTTCAAAGAATTACGAGCGAAAAAGAATTACGAGTTCCACTGCCACCTTTGTAGTCTTCGCCGACGCCCCCATGCGCGCCGTCGGCGCCCAAGGACGTGGGGAGCTTGGTCACCGGCCGGTTCGGATCGCGAGATCCACGGCCACCGGATCACCCCCACACCGTGGGGATCTTGTTCGCCCCTCATTGTGCCGCAGAGAGGACGCCATGCCCCCCACCGGGTCTGACCTGGCCGACGACGGACTGATCCCGGTCCACCCCGCGGTGGACGGCGGTCGTGTCGGGCTCCGCGAACTTATGGTCCGCGCACACGAGCTCACCGATGTCGACGTGCCCATACCGCCTGCTGCGGCGGGGCTCTGGCGGGTGCTCACCGTGCTCGCCGCGCGCGTCACCGGGTTGGACCGGCAGGAGGACGGCGCAGACGAGTGGTTCGACCGGCGGGACGACATCCTGGACCGGGGTACCTTCGACGCGGACGCTGTCCATGAATACTTCAACCGTTTCCCAGGACGCTTCGACCTTTTCGATTCTGAACGTCCGTGGCTGCAGGACCCCCGTCTGGCGACCGAATGCGACTCCGAATCGGGGATCAACAAGCTGGCGATGGAACGCCCGGCCGGGCAGAACCAGGTGTGGCTCGACCACCACCATGACGGCCAGGCAGGCCCTTTGGACCTGACCACCGCGCTGTTCCACCTCCTCGCCCAGCTCTACTACGGCCCCTCGGGACGTTGTACGGCACGGAGGGTCAACGGCCGCAAGGAGGCCAACATGACCGCTGGGCCGCTGCGCCGCGTCGTGTCTTTCCATCCGCTGGGCCGCAACCTGTTCGAGTCCCTGGTCATCAGCATCCCGTTCCTCGGGCGCCGGGAAGGCGATGACCTGGCCCCTTGGGAGTACGACGAGCTGCCGGATCCACTCGGTGTTCCGCCGATGCCGGGCGGCGTCGCCGGTGTGCTCACCGGTCGCTTTCGCCACGCGCTGCTGCTCGTGCCCAGCGCCGACCGCACGGAGGTCGTCAACGCCTACCTCACCTGGGCATGGCGCAACCCCCACCCCGAGGTCCGCGATCCCTACCTGATCTACCAGGCCAACAAGGAGGGCGACTTCTACACGCGCCGAGCCGATGCGTCGCGGGCGCTGTGGCGCGACGTTGACGCGCTGCTGCTCGAGGATGTCGGTGTCCGCGGCGGCAGAAGCGCTCGGCCCGACGCGTTCGGCGCGGGCATCGAGATGCTGCCGTTCGACGTCCGCGCCGCGCTGCGCGTCCGCGCCTACGGGTTCCACCAGGACGGTCAGACCCGCGACCAGCAGTGGTTCGCGGCCACCACGCCCGCCGTGCTCGGCACGCTGTTCGGCGACGCGGAGACCGCGGGAGCGCTGAGCCGGGCACGTGATGCCGCCGAACGGACCGAGTGGCACCTGCAGCGGGCGCTGCGCAACGCCTGGATCGCCGTCAACGACCCGTCCAACGGCAGCGGCCGTCTGGTCCGCCGCGAGGCCGACATCGCCCCCGGCCCATGGCCGGACGCCGCGGCCGGCGCCTACTGGCCGCGTGCGGAGGCGATCTTCTGGCGCAGGGTCCGGCGCCGCGATTTCGACCATGCCGCACGCGAGTTCGTCCGCCTGGCCGCCGACGTGTTCGACGAGGTGACCGGACACGCGGGGCATCGCCCACGCGTCAAACGCGCCCTCGAGCGCGCTCGCGGCTTCATCTTCCGCGCACTCAACGAGACCACTCCCAGGGACGGGTCATGAAAGTCGACGATAAGAACCTCCTCTCCGCGGCGGCGAGCAGACTCGTCAAAGACGTCGAGGACAGGATCGAGACAAGCCCCGGCGACCGGGCCGCGCTTCGCCGCTCTCTCGGCCGGTCCCCGCAGGACGTGCTGTCCCATCCCGCCATCGCGATCGTCGCGCGCCACGTACCGGAGCCGCTGGTCCCGACGGACAAGGTGAGGGGCACACGCGGCATCTCCCTCGTCGAGGCCGAGTCGGTGGAGCGGGCGTTCTACGCCGTCGCGGCACTGATCGCCGCCCAACCTCGCCAGTCCCCGCAGGACGAGGCGGAACAAGACGACACCGAGCACGACGGCTCGAACGAGCAAGAAGGAGAGTCCGACGTCTCCGGCGCAGCGGACGACGCCGAAGAACGCCCGGAGGCGCCCGCCCAGCCGAGTCTGGGCACGACCCTCGCGCTCGCCGTCGCCGCACCGCGGTCCCCGCTGCGGCACGACACGATCGAAGCGCGCCTGCACCTGCTGTGCCGTCAGCGGCTCGACGGCCTGCATCGGCAGCTCCCCCGGCTGATCGCCCAGCTTCGCGTCACCCGGGTACCCGTCGACTGGCCGCGGCTCGTCGTCGACCTGGCTCGATGGGGAACTGAGTCCGACCTCGTCGCCAAGCGATGGCTCCAGGACTACTACCGCACTTACTTCCGCCTCACGGCGACCGCCGACAAGTCCGAACCGACCGATCCGAGCGAGGACCAGTGACGATCCCGAAGATCATCGACGTTCATCTCCTGCAGACCCTCCCCTACAGCAACGTCAACCGCGACGACCTGGGCTCACCGAAGACGCTGGTGTACGGGGGAACCCCGCGCACGCGGGTGTCGAGCCAGGCGTGGAAGCGCCCGGTGCGGCTGGAGATCGAGCAACAGCTCGGCGAGCCTGCCGCCCGGACCCGGCGCGTGCCCGGCGAAGTCAGCAGGCGCCTTCAGGACCGCGACTGGCCGAAGGATCTGGCCGACACCGCTGGTGCCCAGATCCTCCGCTCGGCCGGTGACAAGGAAGCCGGCCTCAAGACCGAGAAGGACGGCGGCAGCGCCGCCCTGTTCTACCTGCCGGTCAGCGCGCTGGACAAGCTGGCCGACCTGGCCGCCGAGCACCGCGACGCGATCGCCGTCCAGGTGGGCAAGAAGAAGCCCGAGGCCATCCTGCCCAAGGAAGTCCTCCACAAGATCATCACCGAGAAGAACGCGAGCATCGCCCTGTTCGGCCGCATGCTCGCCGAGATCCCCGGCGCCGGCGTCGACGGCAACGTCCAGGTCGCGCACGCCTTCACCACCCACGCCACCGATCCCGAGATCGACTTCTTCACCGCCGTCGACGACCTCAACCGCGCCGGCCAGCACGGCAGCGGCCACATGAACAGCGCCGAGTTCAGCGCGGGCGTCTTCTACCGCTACGCCTGCCTCGACGTGGCAGGACTGACCCGCGGGCTCGGCGGTGACAAGGACCTGGCGTCCCGGCTCACTCGCGCCTTCCTCGACGCCTTCCTGTCCGCCCTGCCGAGCGGCAAGCAGAACTCGACCGCCCCCAACACGGTGCCCGACCTGGCCTACGTCTCCGTCCGGTCCGACCGGCCGATCTCGCTGGCCGGCGCGTTCGAGAACCCGGTCCGCGCCGAGGCCGAGGGCTGGGCGGCTCCCTCGTTCCGCCGGCTCGCCGACCACAGCGCCAAGATCCGCCGGCTGTGGGGCACCGGCGGGATCGTCTGGGACGGCTACGCCGGAATCGACGACAAGCCCCTGACCGGGCTCGGCGACGCCGTCGGCTCCTACCCGGAGATGGTGCAGTCGGCGGTACGAGCCGCCTTCCCCGAAACGCAGGCATGATGGGACTGCTCATCCGACTGGCGGGGCCGCTGCAGTCATGGGGTGAGCACAGCGTCTTCACCCACCGCGACACCCTCCGCTACCCCACCCGCTCGGGCATCATCGGCATCTTCGCCGCCGCCGAGGGCAGGCCGCGCGGGGAACCGCTCAGCGACTACGACGCCCTGCGGCTGACCGTCCGGATCGACCGTCCGGGCATCGTCGTCCGGGACTTCCACACCGTCGGCGGCGGATATCCGCGGGAGGCGACCGTGCCCACCGCCGAGGGCAAACGCCGCACCCCCGAGACCGCGACGATCGTGACACACCGCCACTACCTGACCGACGCGGTCTTCACCGTGGCCGTCGAGGGCCCCGAGGACCGCACGCGCGCGATCGCCGAGGCGCTCGACTCCCCGCACTGGCCCGTCTTCCTCGGCCGCCGCTCCTGCCCGCCCGACCAGCCGCTCCTGCTGCGCAGCGACGTCGACGACCCGGTCGACCACCTCAACCGGCGGGTCCCCATCGCCTACCGGCCCCGCAGGAAAGACGAGCCCAGCGAACTCGACTTCGTCACCGAAGGCGCCCTCGACAACGCCGAATCGGTCGCCGAACTCACCGACGTCCCCCAGACCTTCGCGCGCCTGGACCGCCGGTTCAGAACCCGGACGGTGTCGGTCACCTCACGTTCCGTGCCCGAGTCGCTCTGGTCCACCGGAACGGCCGCCTACTACGACGCGCTCATCGACTACATCAAGGAGGCCAGGTGACCGGCTGGCTGACACAGATCGCACTCGACCTTCGCAACCCCGACGCGCGGCGCGACCTCGGCGATGCCGTGAGAGCCCACCGGCGAGTGATGTCGCTCGTCCCGGACGGTCTCGGAGACCAGGCCCGCCGCAAGGCCGGCGTTCTCTACCGCATCGAGCAGGCACGCTCAGGGCCGCGGCTGCTGATCCAGACGCAATATCAGCCCGAGGGGCACAAGCTGCCCGACGGATACGGGACCCTCAGCGTGACCAGCCTCGACCCGCTCCTGGCCGTCCTCGACAAGGGGCTGGCCGTGCGCTACCGGCTCGTCGCCAACCCCACCAAACGGTACGGACGGACATCGCCCCACGCCGGAAAGCTCGCCGCCCTCACCGGCGCCGCCGCCGACCAGTGGTGGACCGAACGCGCCGAACGATCCGGACTGGCATTGCAGACCGCCACCACCAGCTCCCTGCCCGACCTAGCGGGCCGCCGCACCGGCAGAGACGACCGGGTCGTCCACGCGGCCCGCCGCTTCGACGGCACCGCCGTCGTCACCGACCCGGCCGCGCTGCGCACCGCCATCCTTACCGGCATCGGACGCGGGAAGTCGCACGGCTGCGGACTGCTGAGCGTCGTCCCTCAGCTCCCTCGGTGAGTACCCGCGCCCGCCGCGACCTCGGCACACCGACACTGGCGATGCTCCCGCGCATCGCCGACTCCCTGTCGTTCCTCTACCTGGAGACGGTCCGGATCGTCCAAGACGATCTAGGCATCTGCGCCCAGGTCGAATCGCCTCGCGGAACCGAACGCGTCTACCTGCCCGCAGCAGCACTCAGCTGCGTACTGCTCGGTCCCGGGACCTCCATTACCCAGCCCGCCCTGGCGAGCTTCGCCCGCAACGGCACCAGCCTCGTCGCCGTCGGCGCCGGCGGGGTCCGCAGCTACGCCGGCATCATGCCGGCCTCCCTCACCACCACCTGGCTGGAACGCCAAGCACGCGCATGGGCCGACGACGAAGAACGCCTCGCCGTGGCGACCCGGATGTACACCCACCGCTACGGCGCACCCGAAGGCGGGATGAACCTCGCCCAACTCCGCGGCATGGAAGGCCAACGCGTCAAAGCCCTCTACCGCATCCTCGCCCAGAAGTACGGAGTCAAAAGGTTCCGCCGCAACTACGACCCCTCGGCGTGGGACTCCCAAGACCCCGTCAACCTCGCCCTCTCAGCCGCGAACTCCTGCATGTACGGCGTCGTCCACGCGGCGGTCCTCGCGCTCGGCTGCTCGCCCGCGCTCGGATTCGTCCACAGCGGCACACAGATGGCGTTCGTCTACGACATCGCCGACCTCTTCAAAATGCAGGTCACCGTCCCGCTCGCGTTCTCACTGCACGCCTCCGCCAACCCCGAACGCGAAGCCCGCCAAGCACTCCGGGAACAGTTCCGGCTGCTGAAGCTCATGCCGGGCATCGTCACGGCCATCCAGCAGATGCTCGACCCCTCAGCGAAGGGCGAGAGCGTCGACCGCACGAGCGACATCACCCACCTGTGGGACCCACAAGCCGGCCTACTGCCGTCGGGCGTGAACTACGCCGACACCATCGCTCCGGGGGACGACCCGTGGGCACCATGATCGTGCTCTCGACCACAGCCGTCCCCGACTACGTGCGCGGCTCCCTCACCCGCTGGCTCACCGAACCGGCACCCGGCTTGTACGTCGGCACTGTCTCCGCCCGTGTCCGCGACGAACTCTGGAAGGCCGTCACCGAGGCGGTCGGCGACGGCGCCGCCGTTCTCGTCCACCCGGCGACAACCGAACAAGGCTTCACCATCAAGACGGCAGGCGAACGCCGCCGCCGCATCGCCGACTTCGATGGACTGCAACTCGTCCGCTTCCTTCCCCAAGACCTCGACGAGGCACAAGACACACAACCCTCAGCCGAGGGGGCGCCGGATGCCAGGAAGTAAACGGCGAAGGACCGGCGCCGAATCTCGTTACCGGCCCGTCATCTGCTACTCCACTACAGCGACCTCGTCCGGATCCAACGAACACCATGTTCCCTTGTGAAACCGCAGGTCGCGAAGGGTGCTCCCCACGCCCGTGGGGGTGGTCCAGCGTGGGTGGGGGACGACGACGTCATCTCCTATGTGCTCCCCACGCCCGTGGGGGTGGTCCGGCTCCGGAGTCCACGGCGTAGTGGCGGTAGTCGTGCTCCCCACGCCCGTGGGGGTGGTCCGACCGTGCTGTCGGTCATCGCCGGGTCGAACGCGTGCTCCCCACGCCCGTGGGGGTGGTCCGTCGACGACGAGGTCGTGGTGCTCGCGGCAGTCGTGCTCCCCACGCCCGTGGGGGTGGTCCGCCGAGGACGCGGCCTGATGAGTGCCGACGTCGTGCTCCCCACGCCCGTGGGGGTGGTCCGGAATGGGACCTGACGACCGGCGGCGGCATGCGGTGCTCCCCACGCCCGTGGGGGTGGTCCGGTCCTCATGCCGCGGAACATCGCCGACGGCATGTGCTCCCCACGCCCGTGGGGGTGGTCCGGCATGGACGAGACCCTGGCGCGCATGATCGCCGTGCTCCCCACGCCCGTGGGGGTGGTCCGTCCGGCAGCAAGGCCGACTGGGTCGCCTGGGCGTGCTCCCCACGCCCGTGGGGGTGGTCCGCCGGAGAGTCCCAGCGCGGGATCAGCAGGGACGTGCTCCCCACGCCCGTGGGGGTGGTCCGCTTCACTCCGATGAGCGATAAACGATCTTGAAGTGCTCCCCACGCCCGTGGGGGTGGTCCGGTCGCCAGCGAGGCTGTAGCCGCCGTACGGTGCTCCCCACGCCCGTGGGGGTGGTCCGAATTTGCCGCGGGCGACGGTGAAGGTGAAGGTGTGCTCCCCACGCCCGTGGGGGTGGTCCGTCGCGGTGTTCCGGCGCGTGGAGCAGGACAACGTGCTCCCCACGCCCGTGGGGGTGGTCCGGTCTCGATGCTCTCGTTACCCGCCGGGTCCTTGTGCTCCCCACGCCCGTGGGGGTGGTCCGCCGCCCTGCCCGACGCGATGCGCCTCGCCGTCGTGCTCCCCACGCCTGTGGGGGTGGTCCGTTCGACGGCGACCCGGAGACCGGCCAGGCCGGGTGCTCCCCACGCCCGTGGGGGTGGTCCGCACGAGCTGTGGCGCGTCAATGGCAGGGGGATGTGCTCCCCGCGCCCGTGGGGGTGGTCCGTTGCTCAGACCTGGTCGGCGATGCGCGGAGCGGTGCTCCCCACGCCCGTGGGGGTGGTCCGCCGCGGACAGATGATGCGAGCGCGGACCGGGGGTGCTCCCCACGCCCGTGGGGCTGGTCCCGATCGCATAGCCCGCTGGACGATCACGCACAGTGCTCCCCACGCCCGTGGGGGTGGTCCGGCGCCGCTCGATCCGGGTGGGCCGCCTCCGCCGTGCTCCCCACGCCCGTGGGGTGGTCCGGTCTGCTTCGCTCATCAGTGCCCGATCAACGCGTGCTCCCCACGCCCGTGGGGGTGGTCCGGCGCCGGCTTCGCGGCCGCGGTGGCCGTACTCGTGCTCCCCACGCCCGTGGGGGTGGTCCGCGGTGTTTGGTCCCGTGGGGTAGACGTGCCGTGTGCTCCCCACGCCCGTGGGGGTGGTCCGTCCTCGATGAACGGGGGCGTCCACGTGCGCCCGTGCTCCCCATGCCCGTGGGGGTGGTCCGGACGCCGCAGACATGAAGCGCCTTGCACTGGTGTGCTCCCCACGCCCGTGGGGGTGGTCCGCAGTGGCTCTATGACGCAATGGTCTGGTGGAAGTGCTCCCCACGCCCGTGGGGGTGGTCCGGTTCGACGGCTCGGGGATCCGGTCGCCGTCGGGTGCTCCCCACGCCCGTGGAGGTGGTCCGCAGCCGAAGGAGCCGGAGATGCTCCGGATGCCGCACTCCCCACGCCCGTGGGGGTGGTCCGGTGTGGGTAGTGGTCGGGGAGTCCGCGCTCCAGTGCTCCCCACGCCCGTGGGGGACACGCTCGACCAGCCGCTGGCGTGGCTGGTCGAGGCGATCGGCCCGGCCCCGGCCGCCGAGGACCTGGACGCGCGGGCCGCGCGGGCGGAGCGGGCCCCGCCCGTCGTGGCCTACCGGGAGCAGTACGGGTACGAGGCCGAGTCCGACGCGATCGCGGCCGCCCCGTCCCGCAAGGCGCCCGAGCAGCGGGCCGCGTGGTGGGTGGCGCGTGACGCGCTCGGCAACCCGGACGCCTCCCGCGAGATCAGCGGCGCCAGCGACGGCGAGCTGTGGGTGATGCGAGCCTCCTACGAGCGTGAAGCCGCGTGGGCGCCGGCCTACGTCGGTGACGAGCTCAGCCAGGTCAGCCGGGAGGCGCGCGAGCGGGCCGCCGAGGCCGTCCGGTTGCGGGCCCGCGCCGCGGCGATCGCCGGGCAGGACGCCGAGGCGGCCGCCGCCCTGGAGGCCCGCACGGACGGACAGCAGACCCTCGCCGACGCGGCCGACCAGCAGCGCCGCGCGCTGACGCAGGTGTACGAGGCGCGCAAGGCGTGGGCAGAGGCCACCCAGGACGCCGCGCTGTTGGCGTAGCGCGCGGACGCGGAGTTGCGGCGCCGCGAGCACATCGACACCGCGGCGCTGCCGCCGCTGCACGCCGACACCGCCGACGCGCACCAGCGGATCGAGCAGCAGCGCGCGGCCGAGGCCGAGCGGCGCGCCCAGGACGACGTGCAGCGAGTGCCGGACGGTCAGCTAGAGCTCGACCTCGGGCCGAGCGTGGAGAGGCTGGCGGCATGGGACGCGCCCGCGCCGTCCACCGGCGAGCAGGCCCGCGAGCAGGACGCCGACCGGACGCCGCTCCCCAGCGAGGCCGAGCAGCAGCGCGTACACCAGCAGATGGCCTTGCGGGACCAGGTGGCGCGCGACCAGGAGGAGTACGACCGGCAGCGCCGCGCGTACGCGCGGGGCGAGCTGGACGAGCTGCCGCCCGACCCGCGCGACCACGCCGCGGCCGGGCGAGTCCGCGCCATCGAGGCCGAGGCCGAGCGCGAGGCCGCCGCCGCAGCCGAGCGGCGCGCCCAGGCGATCCGCCACGCCCGCGCGCAGGCCGAAGCCCGCGAAGCCGAGCAGCGGGCCGCGCAGCTCGCCGAGCAGACCCGCGCCCGGCAGCAGGGCGAGCACCAGGACCGCGCCGCCGAACCCGAGCACGCGCCGGGAGCCGACCGGCCCGCAGAGGCGATGCCGGGTCAGCAGGCCCTCGATGTGTTCGGCGTCGCCAAGCGCGGCGAGGTCGACCGGGAGGCGCAGCCCGAGCTCGCCGAGCGGGTCGAGAAGGCCGCCGCCGCCGCGGCGATCGCAGGGGCCCGGCAGGAGCGCACCGAGGCCGAGCAGCGCGCGCAGCAGGAACGCGAACACGAGGAACTCCAGCGCGCCCAGGAGCGCGAGCAGGAGCGCACCGAGGTCGAGCGCTCCAAGCTCGAAGCCCGGACGCAACAGCAGCAGCGTGAGCGCAGCGCCGCCGAGCTCGCGGCCGAGGCGTTCCCCCAGAGAGTGCGCGAGGCCCTCGCCCAGTCGATGGGCCGCGAGCGCGATGGGGGGCGCGAGCCTCACCGGCCGGCGCCGCGGCGAGCGCCCGAGCCGCCCAGCCGTGAGGACGGCTTGGGACGCTGACCTGCGTGGCCCTTCTGACTTACTCCAGCCCAACTTGGCCTCGCCAGTGGGCGAGGTTGCCGCGGGCGATCACGGTGTCGGGGTGGTCGGGGCCGAGCACCCGCAGACAGTCGGTGAGGAGTTCCTCGTATGCGGTGACGGCGCTGGCGGCGTCTCCCGCTTTGCCCCGCCAGGATGCGAGGTTGTTGCGGGTGGTGAGGGTGTCGGGGTGGTCGGGGCCGAGCACCCGCAGACAGTCGGTGAGCAGTTCCTCGGTTGTGGCGGCGGCGCCAGCAGCGTCTCCCGCTTCGCCTCGCCAGTATGCGAGGTTGCCGCGGGTGGTGAGGGTGTCGGGGTGGTCGGGGCCTAGGATCCGCAGACAGTCGGTGAGCAGTTCCTCGGTTGTGGCGGCGGCGCTGGCAGTGTCTCCCGCTTCGCCTCGCCAGTGTGCGAGGTTGTTGCGGCTGGTGAGGGTGTCGGGGTGGTCGGGGCCTAGGATCCGCAGGCGGTCGGTGAGGAGTTCCTCGAATGCGGTGACGGCGCCGGCGGCGTCTCCCGCTTCGCCTCGCCAGCGGGCGAGGTTGCCGCGGGTGGTGAGGGTGCCGGGGTGGTCGGGGCCTAGGATCCGCAGGCGGTCGGTGAGGAGTTCCTCGAATGCGGTGACGGCGCCGGCGGCGTCTCCCGCTCCGCCTCGCCAGCGGGCGAGGTTGTTGCGGGTGGTGAGGGTGTCGGGGTGGTCAGGGCCGAGCACCCGCAGACAGTCGGTGAGGAGTTCCTCGAATGCGGTGACGGCGCCGGCGGCGTCTCCCGCTCCGCCTCGCCAGTATGCGAGGTTGCCGCGGGTGGTGAGGGTGTCGGGGTGGTCGGGGCCTAGGATCCGCAGACAGTCGATGAGGAGTTCCTTGTATGCGGCGGCGGCGCCGGCGGCGTCTCCCGCTCCGCCTCGCCAGCGGGCGAGGTTGCCGCGAACGGTCAGGGTGTCGGGGTGGTCGGAGCCGAGCACCCGCAGACAGTCGATGAGGAGCTCCTCGTATGCGGCGGCGGCGCCGGCGGCGTCCCCCGCTACTCCTCGCCAGCGGGCGAGGTTGCCGCGGGTGGTGAGGGTGTCGGGGTGGTCAGGGCCGAGCACCCGCAGGTAGTCGGTGAGGAGCTCCTCGTATGCGGTGACGGCGCCGGCGGCGTCTCCCGCTTCGCCTCGCCAGGATGCGAGGTTGCCGCGGGTGGTGAGGGTGTCGGGGTGGTCAGGGCCGAGCACCCGCAGGTAGTCGGTGAGGAGCTCCTCGTATGTGGCGGCGGCGCTGGCGGCGTCTCCCGCTTCGCCTCGCCAGGATGCGAGGTTGCCGCGGACGGCCAGGGTGTCGGGGTGGTCGGGGCCGAAGTGGTGCAGGCAGGTTTCATGCAGGTCGGCGTAGGTGTTGAGAGCGGCGGTGACCTGTCCGGTTTCGCCGAGGCTGGTAGCGGACCGAAACAGCACAGGGTGGGCGCCGGTGTCCGGGACCCATAGGGCGGTGCCAGTGTTCTGCCGCAGGGCGTCGGTGTTGGCGCGCAGGATTTGGCCGAGTTCGTCGCGTTCCACCTCGGGCCACACCGCCAACAGAGCCGCGGCCGCAGCGTCGGCGAGTGCCGTCGCCGAATCATGGGCTTGGCTGGTGCGAGTGGTGAGGTTCTCGCGGGTGGCGCGCTGGATCAGTTGGTGAATCCGGACTTCGCGGTAGGTGGCGGCGCGGTCATAGTCGATGAGGCTGTAGCGGTGCAGCAGCCGTAGCGCCTGGTCGATGGCCTCAGCGGTGGGGCTGTCGGTCCCAGGTAGGTGGGATGCGATGTAGTCGCGGGCGGGTTGGCTGGTGAGCACGGCGGCGGGGATGCCGGCGGAGTCCAGCACGCTGGCCAACTGGATCAGCAGGCGGGCCAGCCCGGCGGGTCGGGACCGGTTGGCTCGATCGATGGAGATCTCCCACACCGCGGAGACGATTCTTTGGTGGTCGTCCAAAAGATCCTCGGGAGCGGGAACGGTGTCGGCGAGGAACTGCTTGGCCAGCAGCGTGCGGTAGCGGCCGCAGTCCACATCCTGCTGCAGCATGTAGGCGGCGGCCTGCGCAAGAGCCAACGGCAGATGGTCGAGGTCGTTGATCAGCGCGGTCCGCTCCTGGTCGTCGGCCGCCAACTCACCCAGCCGGGTGCGCAGGTAGGCGTCGGCTTCCCCAGGGGTGAACAGGCCGATCTCGATCGTGGTCGACCGGGGCCCGGGCGGGGCGAGATCACGGCGGCGAGTCGTCACCACCGTTGCTCCTGCAGCCGACACCGGGGGCCATAACCCCCGCAGGTCCCCTTGCGCTTGGACGTCGTCCAGCACCACCAGCCAGCTTTGCCGGGTGGTCTCCGCCCACGTCACGAACTCACGCGCGCAACGTTCAGGGTCGTCGCGGTCGGCCAGCGGTAGGTTCAACCGCACCGCCGCATCGCTGTAGGCCGACACCACGCTGTCGCGGGTTGCGGCGCTCGCCCACACCAGCACCTCGACACCCTGCTCCCAGGCATGGCGAGCATAGGCGGCTGCCAGTTGGGTCTTGCCGACCCCGCCCATCCCCGCCAGCACCCGCCTCACCGACGGCACGGCCTGGGTCAGCACCACCGCACCATTCGCACTGGCCGCCATCGACACCTTCTCGGCGACTTCCCGCTCCTGGAAACAATCTGCCGGTTGCGGAATCACCCCCACCCGGACCCGGCCCATGGCCGGGTGCGCTGCCCCCGACCAATGATGGTGATGATGAATCTGGTCGCCCGCGATCTGGGTAACCTGGCCGCCTTCTTTGACCCGAGCGTCCTGGGACACTTCCTCGCGGTGCCGCCGAGGCCCGCGACTGCTCATGACTGCGCCGGCGGGTCCTGGTCTCCCCCTACCTGGGAGATCTCCCCGTCCTTACGTGTCCGCGCACGCTGACGCACCTCGCCCGCCGCCGGGTCGCCCGACGGCGCTGAACTGGTCTGACTCCCGCCCACCTGCGAGATCCGGCCCCCCGAAGCGCGAGCGGACTGCGACACCCGCCGACCCTCAGCACCTGAACCGGCCACCAGCCCGTACGCCGTCAGTGCCAGGCCGGCCACAGCCACCAACGCGCCCACCACACTGGCCAGCTTGTCAGCCCTGTCCAAACCGACTGCGGCGAAGTACACCCCCAACCCGACCACCGTCGCCACCGTCACCCCGGCACCCGTCCAGCCCAAGCCCCGCCTCGTCATACCAACATCATCACCACCGACCCGAACCCGCCACACCGAAACGCACCAGATCGACCACAACAATGCTCACCACCTAGACGAGAACGCTGGACATGGCCGGCGCCTTCGAAGGGCAGCATGTCCCTTCCATCGGTACCGGAGCGCGTTAGCGTGAACGCATGAGCAGCGGAGCGGACCACGAGTCACCCGAGGCCCCTTCGCTCGCCGCGCTCAAGGCCGAGTTCGCCGACGTGCCCCGGCCGGATACCCGACCGCTCACCGAGGCGGAGAAGACCGCGCTACGCGACCGGCTCAACAGCGCGCGGCCGGGCGAGACGGTGAAGCTGACGCACCGCGAGCACACGGCCCGGACCGAGATGGGGATCATCCGGGCCCGCGAGGACGTCGTCTCGCTGTATGAGCTGGTCCAGGGTGGTCCGCCGCCCTGCCCGACGCGATGCGCCTCGCCGTCGTGCTCCCCACCCCCGTGGGGGTGGTCCGCGCGTCGTACTCGCCAGCGCCCGCGGGGGGCAGCTAGGGGATCGTGAATCGGGACGGGATCGTCAGTTGGCAGCGGTGGGCGGTGGGGTTGTGCATGCAGCCATGCGCGCGGTTCCCCGTAGGGGGTACCTCGCAATTAGCTGCGTCGGCCGGGGCGCGTCTTGGACGCACGCGATGGCTCGCCTGTCGAGTTGAGCGGCGGTCTCTCCCCCGGCACCACCTGTCAACGAACCCCCACCGCAACCAGGCAGGCCCGGCGCCTGCCGGATCCCTCGGCGGCGGGGGGGGCGACGGGGCCGTGGCCTGCGGCTGGTCAAGTGCCGTCTGATCACTCCTGCGGAACACGCCGCCACCGGACGCCGCTACGCGATCGGGTGTAAGCCGGGAGCGCCCCGCTACGTCCGTCGACGTAGCGGGCTGGGCCTCTGGACGGAGGTTTGTCCGCGCACGCGAACTATAGGATCGCGGCATGAACCAGCGCGCCAGGTCGTTCGCGCTGCGTGGGGCGACGCAGGACGTGCTGCTCGCGCTCTTCGTCACCGTGATGCAGGTGCAGGGCACCCTCGCCCGCATCTCGGCCGACGGCGCGGCGCGTCCGCTCACCGAGCTCACCGGCCCCGGCCTCGCGCTGCTGGTGGTCAGCGGCCTGGCCGTCGCCGGGCGCCGCCGGTGGCCGGCCGCCGTGTTCGCCACCACCGCACTGGCCAGCCTCGTCTACTACGGGCTCGACCTCCCGGACGGCCCCGGATGGCTCGCGCTGTTCGTCTCCCTGTACTCGCTGACCGCCTACGGCGACGGGCGCCGGTCCCTGGTGATCGCCGGAGCGGGCATCGCGGTCCTGGCCGCCGGCTGGCTTCCCGCCGCCGCCGACATCAAGCCGCACGCCGCCATCGGCTGGGTGTTCTTCCGCATCGGCGCGTCGGTGATGAGCGCGGCCCTGGGCGAGTCCGTCCGGTCCCGGCGCGTCATCGCCGCCGAGGCCCAAGCGCGCGCGGAAATGGCCGAACGGACCCGCGAGGAAGAGGCACGCGCGCGGGTCGACGCGGAGCGGCTCCGGATCGCGCGCGAGGTCCACGACACCGTCGCGCACGCCATCGCGATCATCAACGTGCAGTCCGGGGTCACCGCGCACGTCCTGGACAAGCGGCCCGAGCAGGCGCGCGAGGCGCTGCGCGCCATCGAGCAGACGAGTTCCCGCGCGCTGCGGGAGATGCGCGCCATCCTCGGCGTCCTGCGCGACGACGGCGACGGCCGCGTCCCGCCCGCCGGCCTGGACCAGATCGGCGAGCTCGCCGCCAAGGCGCGCGAAGCCGGGCTGGAGGTCACGCTCGACGCGGCGCCGCCCGCGACCCCGCTGCCGAGCGCGGTGGGCGGCGCCGCCTACCGGATCCTCCAGGAGGCGATCACCAACGTGATCCGGCACGCCGGGCCGACCCGGGTGACGGTCGCGCTGACCTCCGGCATCGACCTCCTGGAGATCCGCGTGACCGACGAGGGGCGCCGCGCCGCGTCCGGAGGTCTCGCGGTCGACCGGCCGTCCGGCGACGGCCGCGAGTCCCCGTCCGGCCAGGGCCGGGGTATCGCGGGCATGCGCGAACGCTGCCGGCTGCTCGGCGGAGACCTCGACGCGAGGCCGACCCCCGCCGGCGGGTTCGAGGTCACGGCCCGGCTGCCGTTCGCACCGTCCGGGTCCCGCGCATGACCGACCCGGCCGTGTCGCCGCAGATCAAGGTGCTGATCGCCGACGACGAGGGGCTCGTCCGCTCGGGATTCAAGGTGCTCCTCGACCTCGAGGACGACATCACCGTGGTCGCCGAGGCGACCAACGGCGAGGACGCCGTCGAGCGCGCCCGCGCCACCCGCCCCGACGTCGTCCTGATGGACATCCGCATGCCCGGGCTGGACGGCATCCAGGCCACCACCCGGATCACCGCCACGCGGGGGCTGGAGAAGACCCGGATCCTCATCCTCACCACCTACGACACCGACGACCACGTCTTCGACGCGCTGCAGGCCGGGGCCAGCGGCTTCCTGCTCAAGGACGCCGGACCGGCCGAGCTCCTGCACGCCGTCCGGGTCGTCGCCGCGGGCGAGGCGCTGCTCGCGCCCCGCGTCACCAGGCGCCTGATCGGCCAGTTCACCGCGCGGCGGACCGCGGCCGCCGCCGCGGACGGCCGGCTCGCGGTGCTCACCGCACGCGAGCGGGAGGTGGTGGCCCTGGTGGGACGGGGCCTCAGCAACACCGAGATCGCCGCCGAGCTGTTCATGAGCCCGGCCACCGCCCGCACCCATGTCAGCCGCTCGATGACGAAGCTCGGCGCGCGCGACCGCGCCCAGCTCGTCGTCATCGCCTACCGGACGGGCCTCGTCAGCCCGGACGCGTAGCCCGCCGCACCTGCCCCGCCGAAATCCGTCCGGCGGTGCCCGATACGGGTCATGGGACCGGCGCGGTGGCGGAGTCGCCCAGGCAGATGAAGCGGCCGCCCTTGACCTCGTAGGCGTAGCCGACGCCGTCGGTCAGCCGGCCCTGGGCCGTGAAGCGGACGCGCTGCGCGACCCCGGGGACGTCGATGTTCCGCAGGTAGTCGTTGACCTGGGCGCCCGTCCGGCCGCCGTGCTCGAACGCGTGCAGGACGGCCCAGGTCGCGTCGTACGTCTCGGGGGCGTTGAGAGCGGGCCGGCTCCCCTGGTTGGCCCGGGCGTAGCGGGCCGCGAAGCCGGTGAAGGCCGCCGGCATCCCCGCGCCGGCCGGGGCGTAGCTCGAACAGGTGCAGGTGAGGACCGTGCCTTCGGCGGCCTTTCCCGCGCCCGAGATGAGCTGCGGGTCCAGCGACGGCAGCCCCAGGTAGAACCGCGCCCTGAAGCCCGCCGCCCGCGCCTGCTTGAGCAGCGGCCCGGAGACCTCGGGGAAGCCGCCGTAGAAGACCGCGTCCGCCTCCGCCTCCTTCAGCTTCCGGATGACCGCCGCATAGTTCGACGGACTCGGCGTCGGCCTTATGACCACGACGCTGACCAGCGCGTCCAGCGCCTCGGCGCGCGTCTTGAAGACGTTTGCGAGTTCGTGCGCCACGGGCTGGGCCGTGTCGTCGAGCACCACCACCCGCGTCCGCGTGGGCAGGCGCCGCCGGCTCATCAGCTGGGCGAGGTCGCTCACCGACTCGTCCATGTCGGGGACGACCGTGTGCCAGTACGTCCAGCTCGTACCCGACTGCGCGGAGGCCGACGCGGCCGACGAGAGCGCCGGTATGCGCTGGGCTTGGAGGACCGGCATGGCGCCCGCCGCGCCGTCGCCGACCATGCCGACGACGGCGTCCACCTTCTGCCGGCCCGCCTCCCGCGCGGCCGCCGCCTGCTGGGCCTCGCCCCCGGCGATCGTGTCGAGCCGCACGAGCTGGACGCGGACGGGCGGCTTCTTCGCGTTGAACTCGTTCACCGCCTGCTGGGCGCCCGCCCAGGCGCCCTGTCCGAGGGCACCGGTCTGCGGGCTGCGCATCGGCGCCATTACGCCGATCCTGACCGTGCCTCCGGAGCTTCCCGTCCCGGCGGTCCCCCCGGACGTGCCGGTGGTGCCGGTGGTGCCGGTGGAGCCGTGCTCGGAGGGGCCGCTGTACAGCTGGACGATCCCGGCCGGCACGGCGATCGCGAGGACCGCCGCAAGGGCTCCGGCGCCGATCAGCAGGCGGCGGCGCGAGCGAGGCGGGGCCAGCTGCGGGGGCGGCGGACCGTACGCGACCTTGGTGAGCACCGCGGTGACCGTCGCCATGCCTCGTTCGAGGAGATCGTCCGGCCGGGCGCCCGGCGGCAGGTCGGCACCGGCCATGCTCAGCAGGCGGAAGAGCACGTCGGCGCTGGTGGGGCGGCGGGCGGCGGCCTTGGCGAGACAGGCCCCGACCAGTTCGGCGAGCGGTCCGGGGAGCGCGCTCACGTCGGCCTCGGCGTTGAGGACGGCGTTCAGCAGGGCGGGGATCGAGTCGCCCGGGAAGGGCGGCCGGCCGGTCGCGGCGAAAAGGATCGTGCCGCCCCAGGCGAAGACGTCGGCGGGCGGGCCCACCGCGTCACCCGCGACCTGCTCGGGCGCCATGTACGCGGGCGTGCCGACGACCTGGCTGGTGACGGTGATGGCGGACGAGTCCAGGGCGCGGGCGATGCCGAAGTCGATGACCCGCGGACCGTCCCGCCCGATGAGGATGTTCGGCGGCTTGAAGTCGCGGTGCACGATGCCCGCGCGGTGGATCGCCGACAGCGCGGTGGCGGTGCCGATGGCCAGGCGCAGCAGCGCCCCCGGATCGAGCGATCCCTGAGCGCGGACGAGATCGGTGAGGGAAGGGCCCCGGACGAACTCGCTGACGATGTACGGCCGGTCGCCCTGGATGTCGGCGTCCAGCACGCGTGCCGTGCAGAAGCCGCCCACCCGGGAGGCGACCTCCAGCTCCCGCACGAAGCGCCGCCGCGCCTCGGGGACCCGGCCCAGGCGGGCGTGCAGCAGCTTGACGGCGACCTCGCGGCCGTTCGGGTCCCGGCCCAGGTAGACCGTCCCCTGGCCGCCGTCGCCCAGCCGTCCGGCCAGCTCGTACGGGCCCACCCGCCGGGGGTCCTCGGGCAGCAGAGGATCGGCCATCGGGCCCTCCGGAGGATGTCGCACGGCGAACGATCATGGCACGCCCCCGGCGAATCGTCGGGCGAATACCCCAGAACGGATGTTCTCGATCGCCGGGCGGCGGGCGGGGTCAGTGCTCGCCGTTGACGGCTGTGGGGGTGGTCCGGGTCGGCGGGAGGCGGTGCAGGATCGAGACGGTGCCGTCCGGCGGGCGGGCGCCGGCGTCCTCGTCGAGGCGCGGGGCGAGGGACGTGACGTTCGGGAGGTCGCCGGGCGCCTGCTGCCTGCGGCTGATGAACTGGTCGATCCGGCGGCGGGCGCGCTCGGCCTCGTTGCGGGCGGCGTCCCGTTCGGCGATCAGCATCGCGGTGCGGGCGCGGAGCTCCTCGACGAGCCGGGACCGCTCGTCCAGCTCGGCCTGCCGCTCGGTGAGGGACGCGCGGGTCTGGTCGAGGCGCTCGTGCGCGGAGCGGGTGCTCTCCAGCGCGCGGTCGCGCTGGATGAGGGCGTCCTGGATCTGCTCGCGGGCGTCGCGGGCGTGCTGCTCGGCCTGGACGCGGGCGGTGTGCTCCGCGCGCGCTTCGGCGCGGGCCTGGTGCGCGTCCTGGGCGGCGCGGGCGCGTTCGGTGGAGACCTCCTCCAGGCGAAGCCGCTGCTGCCGCAGTTCGGCGGCCAGCGTCGCGGCCTGCTCGCGGGCGGCCTTCTCGGCGGACTGCGCGGCTGCCAGGTCGCCGCGCAGGCGCTTGACCTCGTCCAGCGACGCCTGGAGCGTCCGGCTCAGCTCGGAGATCTGCTCGCCCTGCCGGGCCCGGTCGGCGCGGGCGGCGGCCAGCGCCGCGGTCGCCTCCTCGGCGGCCCGGGCGAGCTGCTCGTGGCGGCGGCGGGCCTCGTCGCGTCCGGCGACCGCCGCGCCGAGCCGGCCGCGCAGGTCCGCGG